>NZ_RZQA01001461.1:0-797 GCF_004022915.1 Mesorhizobium sp. M7A.F.Ca.US.006.04.2.1 | reverse complement strand
ATCACCTCGGTGCGGCCGGACTCCATCACCGAGATGGCAAGATTGGAGGGCGTGCCGCCGAACATGTCGGTCAGCACGATGACGCCCGCCCCGGTGTCGACACGGGCAACCGCATCGACAATGTCGCGCCGACGCTGCTCCATATCGTCGTCGGCACCGATCGCCACGGTTTCGAAATTGTCTTGTGGCCCGACGACATGTTCGACGGCATGTCGGAACTCGGTGGCCAGTTGACCGTGCGTTACAAGCACGAGTCCGATCATTCTTTGGTGGCTCCCGTCATCGCCGCTTCACAGGCGCATTTTATGCTCGCCAGCCAATCCAGGCGGCGGGAGCGCTATCTTGTCGACGCGCGGCCCGTTGACAAGCCCAAAATTGCGCAGGCGCATGCCATTTTGACGCATTGCAGCAAAAAACCCGGAGCGGATCATAGAAAAGGCGCGATCGACAGCCGCGCCATCACGACCGGTAAGGCCGCCGGGATATTGCGTTCGACCACATCGACCTGTGGCACCAGACAACCCACGATGCTGCTTGCGGCATCCTCCTGGAAGCGCGGCGCTTCATCGGCCGGCACCAGGTGGACATGCAGGTCGACGAGGCCTGCCGGCTCGAATGGCAGAGGCCGGGGGCCGAGCCCAGGCACCTCGACGAGGCCTTCTATGGCGGCGGGAGCGCGGCACAGAAGCCGCCCGGCATGCGCCTCGACAAAGAGCTGATCGTCACCGACGAGCCGCGCGAACGATCCGCGCTGGCGACAATGATCTATGAGCGCCAGCGCCAGCGCCGTCTTGCCC
>NZ_RZQA01001460.1:0-798 GCF_004022915.1 Mesorhizobium sp. M7A.F.Ca.US.006.04.2.1 | reverse complement strand
GTCTTAAAGCGCAACAGAGCGCGGTGGATGAATCGGTTGCCCTGCTGAGCAAGGATTTCGCCGACGTTGATTCCCTCTACGCCAAAAAACTCGTCTCCAAGGAGAGGGTAAGCAACATCAAGTTGGATGCCACCCGGGCCAGGGGAGAATCGGGGCGCCTCGCTGCAGCAGTAGCTGAAGCCCAGGCGCGCATCAGCGAAACGGGGTTGCAGATGCTGCAGCTGGATGACCAAAGGCGCACCGACGTGACGACCGAACTCCGCGAGACGGAAGCCAAGCAGACCGAACTCAACGAACGGAGGATTGTGGCGCAGGATGAACTGACCAAGACAACGATCCGCGCGCCACAGTCCGGAACGATACAGGAATCGGCTGTCCATACCGTCGGCGGCGTTATCGCGCCTGGCGAGATGCTTATGACCATCGTACCTGATACCGACGATCTTGTGGTGGACGCGCTGATCCCTCCGTCGCGGGTCGACGATGTCCGGCCTGGGCAGCCGGTGTCGATCCGTTTTCCGGCGTTCGACGTGGGAACCACTCCGGTCTGCCAAGGGTCAGTGAAACACATCTCGGCAGATCTGATTAAAGACCCGCAACGTCAGCTTTCCTATTTTTCGGCGCGTATCAAGGTTGAAAGCAAATCAAGCTGCCTGACCGAAGCGAAGGTGCTGAGGCCAGGTATGCCCGCCGAGGTTCATATCCGCACCGACGAACGCAATGTCTGGTCTTATCTGTTGAAACCCTTTGCGGATCAGATGTCCAAAGCGTTTACGCAGTGATGGCGAGGTGGAGGAG
>NZ_RZQA01000145.1:0-9622 GCF_004022915.1 Mesorhizobium sp. M7A.F.Ca.US.006.04.2.1 | reverse complement strand
GGCAAAAATCTACCATAGCTGAGGTCACCGAGTCAAGAAAAAATTCCTATCGCGAAGCTGCCGCTCAGTGTCCTGGACGGCGCAGGGACACCGTCTAAAACGCCGTCCGCACCCTGAGCCGCAGGATCGTCAGCAGGCTGAAGCCTCGCACCAGCAGGAAGACGTGCAGCGCCGCCCACAGTCCAGTGTTGCCGAAGGCCGGCGCAAGGGTCAGCAGCGCGGCCGCGAAAACCAGGAACGACAGCAGCATCATGTTGCGCATGTCGCGGGACCAGGTCGCGCCGATGAAGACGCCATCCATCTGGAACGCCAGCACACCGCTCAGCGCCGTGAATGCCGCCCATGGCAGGTAGATGTCGGCCACCGAACGGACGTCCTCCGATGTCGTCACGAGAGCGACCAGATTGGCGCCACCAGACAGCATTACCAGCGTCGCGGCTCCCGCCAGCCCGAAACCCCAGAACAGCGTCAGCCGCACGGCCTGGCGGAACGGTGCGGCGGCACGTGCGCCGACGGCACGGCCCGCCAGCTGTTCGGCGGCGGTGGCAAAGCCATCGAGGAAATAGCCGGCGACGAGGAAGAAATTCATCAGCACGGCGTTGGCGGCCAGCGTCACCGTGCCGAACTGCGCGCCCTGGCGGGTGAACAATGCAAAGGCGGCGAGCAGCGAGAACGAACGGATCATGATGTCGCGGTTGAGCGACAGCATGCGCAGGAAGGCGGTCATGTCGAGCAGGCGATGGCGCGGCAAGGGCGGGGCCGCGCGAAACCGGCGGATCACGATGGCCAGGCCGAGCAGCATGGCCAGGAACTCACCGGTGACGGTCGCCCAGGCAACGCCGGCGACGCCCCAGCCAAGTTTCAGCCCAAGCAGGAAGCACAGCGCGATGTTGATGCCGTTCAGCACCAATTGCAGCACCAGTCCAAGCCCGCCCTCGCCGCGCCCCAGCACGTAGCCGAGGATGGCGTAGTTGATCAGCGAAAAGGGGGCTGCAAGCAGCCTGATCCTGATGTAGACGCCCATCGCCTCGCTGACGCGCGGTTCGGCGCCCATGAACTTTTGCCCGGCGATGGCGACCAGCGGCGCAAGGGCAGCGAGCACGATGCCGGCGATAACCGCGATCAGCACGGCGCGCCAGAACACCGCCTGTTCCTCCAGGGCATCGCCACGCCCAAATGCCTGTGCGACAAGGCCGGTGGTGCCCGAGCGCAGGAAATTGAAAGAGGTGAAGACGACGTCGAAGATCAATGCGCCGGCCGCCAGGCCGCCAAGCAAGGCGGCATCGCCGAACTGGCCGACGACAGCCGTGTCGACCAGGCCGAGCATCGGCGTCGTCAGATAGGCTAGCGTCATCGGCACCGCGATGGCGAGCACGGAGCGGTTGGTGACGACAAATGATCCGGAGTGAATCGGCGATCCCGAGAGGATCGGGGATCCGGCGTCGGCTGGGGTTGCACCTTTGTCCAAGGATTGCTGCCTTGCTGATTGCGGCTTGATGGAACCGTCGATGTGCCCCATTTTCCGGCCACCGCGCAATCACCTATCCCTTGACGGCCAACCGAAATCCCGGTCTGGCGTGAGCCAGCCGGATACGAGTTCATGCCTCTGCAGATCGTCCATCATCCCGACTACGACGCCGGCTTCGCCGTCAACCATCGCTTTCCGATGAGCAAATATCCCTTGCTGATGGAGGCGCTGCGGACACGCGGCCTCGCCGGCCCCGAGGCGCTCAGCACCGCCGAACCGGCGCCGGCTTCATGGCTGGAGCTTGCCCATGCGGCGGACTATGTCGACCAGGTCATCAACTGCCGCGTGCCCGAAAAGATCGAACGCGAGATCGGTTTTCCGATCGGACCCCGCGTCTCGCTGCGCGCGCAGCTTGCCACCGGCGGCACGGTGCTGGCGGCGCGGCTGGCCTTGCGCCACGGTATCGCCTGCAACACCGCCGGCGGCAGCCACCATGCGCGGCGCGCGCAAGGCGCGGGCTTCTGCACCTTCAACGATGTCGCCGTCGCCGCATTGGTGCTGCTCGCCGAAGGCGCGGCACGAAACATCCTGGTCGTCGATCTCGACGTGCACCAGGGCGACGGCACGGCGGATATTCTCGCCGATGACCCGCGCGTGTTCACCTTTTCCATGCATGGCGACCGCAACTACCCAGTGCGCAAGATCGCCTCCGGCCTCGATGTCGCGCTGCCCGACGGCACGGGTGACGCTGCCTATCTCGAGAGGCTCGCCGCCATCCTGCCGGAGCTGTCCGCACAGGCGCATTGGGACATCGTGTTCTACAATGCCGGCGTCGACGTCCATGCAGATGACCGGCTTGGCAGGCTGTCGCTGTCGGATGACGGCCTGCGCGCCCGTGACGACATGGTCATCAGCCATTTTCGCGCGCAGGGCGTTCCGGTCTGCGGCGTCATCGGCGGTGGCTATTCCACCGATGTGCCCGCCCTTGCCGCGCGCCACGCCATCCTGTTCGAGGTCGCCGCGGGTCACGCCCGATAGTACGATCTTGTCCAAAAACCGGTGCCAGGGTTCGCTGACGCGGACCTGCGGTTCGGGATCATGCTCTACTTCCGGTAGTTGGCGAGCCTCAACAGGATGAACGCCGGCACGACGATAGCCGCGCCCAGCAGGATATAACCGAGGAAACGGTCGATGGCATGAAAGCCGAGATTCCACAGGTCCATGAAGAACTTCCGGATGCCGTAGAGCACATCCATCGGCGACCAGCCGAAGGCATTCATGACCAGGCCGACGAGGAAAGACACCACCAGCAGTTTCAGGATCACCTTGAGCGGCGAGTCGCCAAGAAAGCGCGTCAGTGCGGACAAGGCTCGTCTCCCGATTGAGGCACCCAGGTTCGAGGGCGTCGGCCAGACATACGCACTTGGCTTGTCCGCTTCAAGCCGGGAGTTTTGCGGGATGCCAACGGCCTGCACCGCGCGATTGCATGGCAGGCTTGTGCTGCCAAACGGACTAAACCCGCGCCAGACTGTTAAATTTGCGTAAACAACATCGCTTTACTTTATTGAAAACAAAGCGAAAAACCTTCATTTTTCGATTTCCCGCAATGTGCGTGCAATTTTCGCCTGCGAGACGGTCGGCGTCTTTCAGGCGATTGGCCGCGCGGGCGATCTGACCCCCTACCACAACTGGCGAAAGCCAGTCCCAGGACCGCGCAACCATCCCTGAAAGACACCAAATCGGAGCCCGACCGCCTCAACGGTCGAGTTCTTCGGGAAACCTGCGCATCGATTGCCGGATGCGCGCGCGTGTTGGAGTAATGCAGTGTTCTCTCAAGCAAAGATCATCCTGACGGCAAGTGCCCTTGCCATGTGCCTCCTGGGGCCGGCGATGGCCGCCGACCTTTCGCCCGCCTACAATGATCCCCCCGCGTTCCAGTGGAGCGGCGCCTATGTCGGCGTGCATGGCGGCACGGCGTTCACCGGGATGCCGAACCCGTTTGCCGGCAGGAATGGTCTCAGCGGCGGCTTTCAGGCCGGCTACAACCAGCAGATGGGTCCAGCGGTTCTCGGTGCCGAGATCGAGGGCTCCTATCTGGGTGGCGCCGAGCACGACGTCCGGGGCGGCAAGATCAAGGAAAAATGGCGCGGTGCCGCCAAGGCCAAGGCCGGCTTGAGCTTCGACCAGACGCTGCTGTTTGGAACCGGCGGCGTCGCCATGACCAAATTCGACAAGGGCGACAAGGTGAACGATATCGACGGATGGAAACTCGGCTATCTGGTCGGCGGCGGCATCGAGCAGGGTTTTGCCGGCGGCCTCTCGGCCAAGGTCGAATATGACTATGTGCGCACCCCAGGCGTCGAAACGACGTCCGCCCTGGGCAAATCCAAGGCGACGATCGGCAGCCATGAACTGAAGGCCGGCATCAACTACCGGTTCTAAGCAGGCCATGGGTTCCGCCGAACCTGTTCTGTATTTTGCTTGAACGACCTTGCGCGGCGCCCGGATGCAACGGGACCGCGCAATTGCTTTGCCTCCATCCGCACCGTCATCGACGCGTGTCGGCAGACCGCATTTGTGTGCCAGGTCCTGCGTAATGCCGATGCAATCTTCACGTCCTAAAGCGCGTCGCATCGAAACGGATCATGCGGCCCGCTTCAGGTTTTGTTTTGTGCATGTCGTTGTCCCAAACCGGGACCGCTTTTGGGCGACATGCATTCGGTGCCGCGGATGACCTTGATGACGGGAATCGGATATGTCCAAACGCAGCGCAAACCATCTGGTGTGGATCTCCAAGGCGTTCTTCATCGCGATCGTGCTGGTGCTGACGGGATGCGCCTCCGACATCATGAAGAACTACATCGGGCAACCGGTCGAATCGGTCATTCTGGACTACGGGCCGCCGACCGCCGTCGTTGATCTCGGCCGGGGCGAGCGGGCCTATCAGTGGCGGAAAATATCCACCAATGCGGTTTCCGGAAGCTCCAGCGGCGAAGTTCGCCACACAAAACACGGAACCGTCTACGAAGAAACCGAAACGCCTGGCTATATCGAGCGCCAGGAATGCTTCTATACGTTCTATGCCCGCGCCTCGGGCGGCAGATGGTTCATCACCAATTTTCGTCAACCGAAGCTGGAATGCGAATGAATTGCCATAGCGTGCCGGCTGCCTGTGACGGAGAGTGCGCATGCGCATCCTGCTGATCGAGGACGAGCCGGAAATGGCCTCGGTGCTGAAGACCGCGCTCGAGCGCCAGGACATCATCGTCGACCATGCCGCGACACTGGCGGATGCCGAAGCCGTGGCGCGGCTCGGCCACCATGACGCGGTGGTGCTGGACCGCCGGCTGCCGGATGGCGATGGCCTCAGCCTGATCCCGCGCCTGCGGGCCTTGCATCTGGACGTGCCGGTGATCGCGTTGACGGCGCTCAGCGGGCTCGACGATCGCGTGGCGGGGCTCGACGCCGGCGCCGACGACTACATGGTCAAACCGTTCGCCACGGTGGAACTGGTCGCCAGGCTCAATGCCTTGCACCGGCGTTCGTTCACCACGCGTGCCAATCAGGTGATGGTCGGCCGCCTCACCTATGATTTCCGCCATCGCGAGGCGCTTGTCGAGGACCAGGCGCTGGAACTGCCGCGGCGCGAACGGCTGGTGCTCGAAACGCTCATCCGCAGGCCGGGGCGGACGATCATGCGCGGGGCGCTGGAAGAAGCCGTCTATGCTCTCGACGACGAGATCGGCTCCAACGCATTGGATGCGCACATTTCGCGGCTGCGTCGCAAGCTCGACGACGTCGCTGCCGGCATCGAGATCAGGGCGATCCGCAACCTCGGTTATCTCTTGCGGGCCGCCTCGTGAAGAAGCCGCGCACGCGATCGCTGCAATGGGTGCTGGTGCGCCGGATGATCCTGTTGCAGGCGGCGACGCTTCTTGTCTTCATCGTGCTGTGCGCGGCCGCGCTGTGGATCGCCGATCCACGGCTTCTTGTCGACAACGAGGCTGCCGTCGCCACCCTCAAGGATGCCGTCGATCGTGACGGCAACGGCAGATTGATCGTCCATGAGACCGATGGGTTGCGTTCGTTTCGTGAGGGTTTCCCAAATGTCTGGTACATCATCCGCGACAACAACGGCCAGAGCATCCGCTTCGGCAACATACCCGACGTCTACACCAGGAATTTTGGCGATCTGCTGGGCCAGGTCGATCACGCCACCGTCGGTTTTTCCGAAGATGATTTGAGGCCGGAGGCCTATCTCGAAAGGGTTTCGACCAAGGCTGGCACGGTTCAGATCATTGCCGCGACGCGATCGTCACGGGAAGAGACCGACGGCCTCGAAGTCACCATTTCGGCCACCATCGACGTCGCCAAGAACCCGGACGGCAGCAGGAACTGGGAGAAGGCGCTTCCCGCTCTCGCGGCCATCATCGTCATCCTGCTGCTGCCGATCGTCCTCGTCATGGGAGCCACGACCCTGGTGACGACGCCAGCCGTCGTGCGCCGGTCGTTTGCCGGCCTCGTCGACACCGTCCAGCAGGCCGCGCGCATCGACATCGGCACCCGTGCGATGCAGCTGCCGGTCAAGAATGTGCCGCAGGAGATCGCCCCGCTGGTGCATGCCTTCAACCAGACGCTGGCGCGCCTCGCCCAGGGCTATGACCGGCACAACCGCTTCCTCACCGACGCCGCGCACGAACTGCGCACGCCGATCGCCATCCTGCGCACGCGCGCCGAATTGCTGAAGCAGGAACCGCAAAGCGCGCGCCTGCTGCATGACATCGAGCGCCTGTCGCATCTTGCGCAACAGCTGCTCGACCACCAGCTGCTCGACCGCCCGGCGGACCAGCGCCAGATCATAGACCTCTGCGATCTTGTCGGCCGGGTCGCCGCCGACTTCGCCCCGCTCGCCATCGAAGCAGGCTACGATCTTGCCTTCGAGCCGCCAGCCAACAAGGTCCATGTCGAGATCAACGTGCTGCAGATCGAGCGGGCGCTGGCAAATCTCGTGCGCAATGCCATCGATCATGGCGGCGGTTCCGGCACGATCACCATAGCGATCGATGAAACCGGCGGCGTCGAAATCCGCGACGAAGGCCCAGGCATTCCAGCCGATGAGCACGAGAACGTTTTCGAGCCCTTCTACCGACTGCGGCCGCAATCGCGCGGCGCGGGCCTGGGATTGAACCTTGCCCGGCAGATCGCACTGCTGCACGACGGCTCCATCCGGATATTGGCCGGCTCCTGGCAAGGCGCCCGCATCCGCATGGAGTTGCCGGTTCGGGCGGTGGCCGCGTGCGGCAGAAATGATGGCCGGCCCACGGTTGCGGCCGATCCCGCTGGCTTATCTGTTTTCTAACCAATTGCCGCTATTCCCAATCGGATAGCGGGAGCAAGGCTTTGGTGGAGACGGAGAGAAACACCGCGCGACGCGGCGTCATGCTGTCGGTGGTCATCCCATGCTACAACGAGCTGGATGGCGTGGCCGAACTGCATCGGCGGGTAACAGCCGCGTGCCTTGGGCAAGGCCCTTCCTACGAGATCGTCCTTGTCGTCGATGGCGCGACCGACGGTACGCGCGAGGCCATTCTGCAGCTGGCTGAAAAGGACGACCATATCGTCGCCATCGACCTTGCCCGCAATTACGGCCACCAGATCGCGTTGAGCGCCGGGCTCGAATTCTGTCGCGGCCAGCGCATTCTCATTCTCGATGCCGACCTGCAGGATCCGCCTGAACTGCTCGGCGCGATGATGACGAAGATGAACGAAGGCTTCGATGTGGTCTACGGCCAGAGGCTGACGCGCGATGGCGAAAGCTGGTTCAAGCTCGCCTCCGCATCCATGTTCTATCGCTTGCTGCGCCGGATGGTCGACGTCGACATAGCCCCGAATACCGGTGATTTCCGACTGATGAACCGTCGCGCGCTCGACCATCTGAACGCGATGCCAGAACGTTACAGGTTCATTCGCGGCATGGTGAGCTGGATCGGGCTGAGACAGGTGGCTTTCCCCTATGAGCGGCACCGCCGCTTTGCCGGCACCACCCACTATCCGCTGAAGAAAATGCTTCTTCTGGCGGTCGACGCCATGACCAGCTTCTCCATCGTGCCCTTGCGGTTCGCCTCGCTGCTCGGAATGATGTTCGGGCTTCTGGGGCTGGTCGTGCTCGGCTACACGCTGCTCGAATGGTCGGTCGGAAACGTGTTGCCCGGCTGGACCAGCCTCGCCGCGATCGTGCTGATCCTCGGCAGCGTCCAGCTTATGGTGCTTGGAATCTTCGGCGAGTATCTCGGGCGCATGTACATGGAGACAAAGCGGCGGCCGCTCTACTTCGTCAACGAGATCGTTTCGCGCAGCCAGGCGGTGGAGGACGGCGAATTGCCGGTCCATCGCCTGCAGGAGATGGCAAAGAGGGCCGCACGTGCTTGAGGCGGAATTCGACCAGTTTGCGCGGGAATATCAGGAGCAGCATGCCGCAAGCATAAGGCTGAGCGGCGAAAACCCGGATTTCTTCGCCAGGTACAAGATCGACGACGTCGCCGCGACGCTGCGGCGGGCCGGTGTCAAACCGCGACGAATACTGGATTTCGGCGCCGGCGTCGGCAATTCGCTCGGCCATATGCGCAACGCGTTTCCCGACGCGGAGATCACCTTGCTCGATCCTTCGCGGGAATCGCTCGACATCGCCAGCAAGCGCTTTCCCGGCCAGGCCGCCTTCACGCATTTCGACGGCAAGACAATTCCCTTTGCCGACGGCAGCTTCGACCTGGCCTTCGCGGCCTGCGTCTTCCACCATATCCCCGAGAACCTGCAGATCGGACTGTTCGCCGAGATCGGCAGGGTGCTGGCCTATGGCGGCAGCTTCTTCGTCTTCGAACACAATCCTTGGAACCCGCTGACCACGCACGCGGTGAGGAACTGTGCCTTCGACGAAAACGCGGTTTTGATAAATTCGCGCGAGATGCGCGGGCGCATGGCCGAGGCGGGCCTTGCCAATACGAGGATCGTCTACCGGATTTTCTTTCCTCGGATGCTTGCGAGACTGAGGCCGTTCGAGCGCTTCCTCACCAAGGTACCTGTCGGAGCCCAATATTTTGCGCATGTGGTCAAGCCTGCCGTTTGACTTCCCGAGGATGCTGCGATTTGGCGCCGTCGGTCTGTTGAACACGGCGCTGGGATACGCGGTCATTCTGGCCGGGCTTGCGCTGGGTCTGGGCGACATCCTTGCCAACGCCACGGGCTATGCCGCCGGCCTTGTCCTCGGCTTCTTCCTCAACCGCCAATGGACCTTCAGCAGAGCCGATGGCTTCCAGCCCGGGACCGCGCTGCGCTATGGGGGTGTCTTTCTGGTCGCCTACAGCATCAATCTGGCCGTCGTAATCGCCGCCCGTTCAGCAGGCATCGTCGAAAACCCGCTGGTCCACCTCGCGGGAATCTGCGTCTATTCGGTTGTTTTCTATCTTGGCTCGGCTCGCTTCGTGTTTGTGGGGCGTGGGGACGACAGCACCGACCGCACAGTTCGGGTGGCCGACAAGCCTCGGCGGCAGCCCGCCAATCCAACACCTTGAACACCCAACTGTCACCGGAACCGATTAGAGGCGGCGCAGCATGAACGACGCTCAGGCCAGTGCGGCGGCCGCGACATACAACGAGCGGAGCAGGCTGATCTTCTGCCTGCTCGCGGCCTTGGCGATGGCGGGTGCGTTGGGTGCCCAGGCAGGCGCCACCCTGCAGGATCCCGACAGCTGGTGGCAAGTGAAGGTCGGTCTGGATTTCCTGACTAACCGGACATTTCCGACCGTCGATCCCTATTCCTACACGTTTGCCGGCCAGCCCTGGATTGCCAAGGAATGGCTGGGGCAGGTCCTGCTGGCTCTTGCCTACCGGGCGGGCGGCTGGAACGGGGTCGTCACCGCGATCATCGCCTCGATCTCCCTGACGGTTTTCCTGATGGGGTGGTTTCTCAGCGCATGGCTGAAGCCGATCCTGGCGATTACACTGGCGTTCGCGGCGGTGTTCCTGATCAACCCGATCTTCACGGCGCGTCCGCATGTCTTCACCTTCCCGATCATCGTCATCTGGACAGCGGTCCTCTTCGGTGCGGCAAGGGAAGAACGGGCGCCGCCCTGGTGGCTGCTTGTGCTGGTCGTATTA
>NZ_RZQA01001459.1:0-798 GCF_004022915.1 Mesorhizobium sp. M7A.F.Ca.US.006.04.2.1 | reverse complement strand
CTGCAGGGGGATGCCGGCACGGCGCTGGCGGGCGATCTCATCGGATCCGACCAGATTTCCGTCGGGCCGGGAAAATCCGCATCCAAAACCATCACGGTCGAGCCGGACGCGACGGCGCTGGGCTTTGTTGCTCTGATCCGCGAGCCCGGCGGCCGGAACTGGCGGACAACTAAGTCGGTGTCGTCGGGATCGAAATTCACGATCAACGTCACGCTTGGCAGCGGCGGCATTTCCGCCTAGCGGCAAAGGGCAAGGGGAGCTCGATGCAGAGAGTAGCGGCATGAGCAATGCAAACAGGGTGCTATGGTCCGAAGGGCTTTTCCTGCGGACCCAGCATTTCCAGCAGCAGGATCGCTTTTTCGAGGCGACGGTGCGCGGCGCGTTGCAGGCCGGGCAATTGCATACGTTCGGTTTCCAACAGCTGACGCTGGACCAGGCGTTGCTGGAAGCCGGCCAGATCTCGATCCTGTCCGCGCGGGGCATCTTTCCGGATGGGACACCTTTTTCCATCCCGGACATGATGGACGCGCCGCGACCGCTGCCGGTCACCCCTGACACGGGCGCCGGACCGGTGCTGATCGCCTTGCCGCTGGAGCCTCCGGGCGGTGTCGGCTTCGATCCGGCACACGCTGCCGCCTCGGGTGCGCGATATCATGGGCGGATCGTTTCGGTGCGTGACGCCGTCCAGGGCGGTTCAGACCCTGAAGAAATCGAAATTGCCCGGCCGCAGGCGCTGCTGCTCGCACCCGGCAAGTCGGTCGGTGGCTACACGGCCTTGCCGATAGCCGACCTCAAGGG
>NZ_RZQA01001458.1:0-801 GCF_004022915.1 Mesorhizobium sp. M7A.F.Ca.US.006.04.2.1 | reverse complement strand
CGCTTCAGGAAGCCTAGGCGATTGTCGCACAGCGCGTCGATGACAACGCCGGCCGGCTTAGCCTTTACGGCTGCAATGGTGGCCGGGCCAATGCGCCCATCCTGCTTGATCCCCACAACGGCCTGAAGATATTTGGCCGCGCGACCGGGACCGCTATTCACTGCGAAACCAAAAACAGCGTAGTCGACCCCGCTGGGAAGCTGGGCGCCGGCCGTCGCATCCCAGTAGAAACGGCGGTAGACTGTCGCGACCTGGGCGTCAGTGATTTTGCGCAGATCGGCCTTCGTCGCATCGGCCTTCACATAGCGGCGGAAGTTGGTGAGCGTGACGCCTTTCATGGTGGCGCCGCCGGGATCGGCCGGGTTGTCCACCCAGAGGCCTTCAGATTTCAGAACGAGCGCAAGCGCCCGCGCGAAGTTGCGGTCCATGGCTAGTACCTTTCCGCCCTGATGGGCAGTTGTTGAATTGGCAATGGAGGTGGACGGCTGAGATCAGCCGGTTAAGCAAATCAGCGGTCTAGCCGCTGGCACTCATCAAGTAGGCCACCAAGCTCCAGGCAGAGATCGACGCGGCCGAGGCTGTTGGCCTTGTCGTCAATCCCGATGCGGCGGTTGTAGGCCGTGACGGTGTCTTTTAGTTGAGAAACACGACCGGCCTTGTGACCGCTGGAGTAGGCGAAACCAGCGATGCAAATACTAGCAGCGATTGCAAGCGCGGCAGTCTTGGGGTTCATTGGCATTTTCGCCCCTCGAATCGACTTGGGAAGTATTCGTCCATGGAAGAGAGTTTGACTGAATTGGC
>NZ_RZQA01001457.1:0-802 GCF_004022915.1 Mesorhizobium sp. M7A.F.Ca.US.006.04.2.1 | reverse complement strand
CTTCGGAGCTCAACGCCATCTGGCGGGCCGATATCCTGCCTTTCTGCCAGGCGGCGCTGAACGACCGCTATCCGTTCAGCGCCGAGAGCGCGGTGGACGTCAACGTGCGGGATTTCGCAAGGCTGTTCGGACCGGCCGGGCTGATCGACGGTTTCATCAACGACCACCTGATCAACTATGTCGACATGACCAGCCAGCCGTGGAAGTGGCGCGCCGATTTCGGCCTTGATGCTTCGGCCCTGGCGGCATTCGAGCAGGCCAGGCATATCCGCGACGATCTGTTTGCGGGCGGCAGCGGACCGGTGATGAGCTTCACGCTTGAACCGAAGGACCTGTCTCCCAACGTCACGCGCGTCACGCTCAATCTCGATGGCCAGAGCCTCGTCTACTACAACAACGCAACGCGGCCGCAACCCATGACATGGCCCGGCAAGGACGGCACGGGCGTCATCTCGCTCGCCTTCCAGCCGATCGACGGATCGCCTGAAATAATGCTTAACGAAACCGGCAGCTGGGCGTGGCTGAGGATGCTCCGCAGTGGCCGCTTCGCCAGCACTTCGCTGACCGATGTCTACAGCCTGCGCCTGGGCACGAAAGGCATGTATGCCGATTTCGAGCTCAAGGCCGCCAGCGTCGAAAATCCGTACAACCTCGAAATGTTCAAGAAGTTCACATGTCCACCGCAGATATGATCATCGGCTTCTTCGGTAAGATTCCGGCAACTGGAGACTTCGTCTCCGCGAACCTGCCGCGGACTTTCATCGACCGCTGGGACCGCTGGATGTCGATGGAATTGCGCGAG
>NZ_RZQA01001456.1:0-802 GCF_004022915.1 Mesorhizobium sp. M7A.F.Ca.US.006.04.2.1 | reverse complement strand
CCGCCAGACCGATACCAAGCTGAAGCCGTGGTCGCCGACCGAAGTCTGACGTCCTTGTCCGGACATCGCGGAAATTGCCAAACCGGTCAGCAATGAGGCATTGAGGACAGGATATGGCTTTCGAGTCGGGGCAGCGAATGCGCTTTCGCCGACCGGAGACAGGATTTCAGGCAAAGGTCGAACGGCTGAGATGGCGGCTGCGGAAATCCCCAATCTGACCGACAGCGCCCGGGCGGTGCTGCGCCTGCTTGCCTCGCACGGGCCGGTGACGCGGCCAAAGCTCGGCGCCATGCTCGACCTGTCGAAGCCTACCATGTCGGCGGCGGTGTCGGAGCTGAGCGCGCTCGGCCTCGTCGCCTCGCGTGGGATTGAGCGCGGCGCCATTGGCCGCACGGCGACGATCTACGGCATCGGTCCAGGTGCCGGCTACGCGATCGGCATCGATGTCGGCGCCGCCCAGGTGCGCGCCGTCGCCTATTCGATGGATGCGCAGAAGCTGGCGTCGGCGGAAGAACCGATCCCGGAAACGATAGCCGGCGATGCCGACGCGGTCGGCGCCGTCGTAGAGTCGGTCGCGCGTGCCACAATGGCCAAGGTGGCCAAGAGTTTTCGCGCGTTGCGCGCCATTGCGGTGGCGGTGCCGCGCATCGTCTCCAATGATCGTTTCGACCGGCCCGGGGGGCCGTCTGCCGTGCTTGGCCTGCTGCGGCGCAGCATCGAGGTGCCGATCGTCCTGGAAAACAACGTCAACTGCGCGGCCATTGGCGAGATGCATTTTGGTGCCGCGCAGTTGACGTTGTTT
>NZ_RZQA01001455.1:0-806 GCF_004022915.1 Mesorhizobium sp. M7A.F.Ca.US.006.04.2.1 | reverse complement strand
GCCGAAGGACTATGCTGGCGTTCCAAAGCTCGGGCCCGCGCTGCCTGGCGATCTCGGCCGACCGATCCTGCGCGCGCAGGAGCAGGGCAGGCCCGCCATTGCGCCTGACATCAGAACGCCTCGCGTCGATCCGGAAGAACAGCGCCGCCTCGCCGAGATCGAGGCCGCGCGCGTCGCAAAGCTCTTCACGGAAACCAGCGCGCGGACAGCTCCGTTGCGGCAGGGTACCGGCGCTGGAACCTCCATCGCGGACACCAAGTCCGGATTGACGCCGCCGGCCGAACCGACGGTGCCTGATGCAGTGTCCACTCAAGATACGCAGGACAGCAAACTCGCCTTCGTCAACGCCAAGCCGGATCGTCGCACCGTTAGTCCCGATCGGCTCGAGGCGAAGGCTTCGCCCTACGTCGTCCAGGCCGGCACGGTCATACCCGCGGCCCTCCTTACCGGCATCCGCTCCGACCTGCCCGGCGTGATTACCGCTCAGGTCACGGAGAACGTCTACGACAGCCCGTCAGGGGTATATCTCCTGATCCCCCAGGGTGCAAAACTGGTTGGTCAGTATGACAGCCAGGTCGCCTTCGGTCAGTCTCGCGTACTCCTGGTCTGGAACCGGCTCATCATGCCGGACGGCGCCTCGATCGTGCTGGAGCGCCAGCAAGGCGCAGATACCCAAGGGTTCTCCGGACTTGAGGACGAGATCGATCATCACTGGGGCCAGTTGTTCCGGGCCGCAGCGCTCTCGACCCTGCTTGGTATTGGAGCGTCGCTTGGCTCCAGCGACGACGAAAGCGATATCGCGAAAG
>NZ_RZQA01001454.1:0-808 GCF_004022915.1 Mesorhizobium sp. M7A.F.Ca.US.006.04.2.1 | reverse complement strand
GCCGTCGATCGATTGCTCGCCCCCGTCTGCTACATAGACGCCGGCCGCCACGTTCATCAAAGTGGACTTGCCTGCACCGTTCTCACCGACAATGGCATGCACCTCCCCCCATTCGAGACAGAAGGACGCATCGCGGAGCGCGGCTTTGCCGTCAAACGACTTGCCTATGCCGCGCATCAACAGAGCCGCCGGCGTGCCCAGCGGTCGTCGCATGTCGCCCGCTTGCTGAAGCGCCGTCGTCATTACTTCGCCGGCATGGTGCCGATGACACCGTCGACGAAATAGTCCATCGACCAGAGCGCCGCATCGTCGACCTTCCCGCCGACATCGACAACGATGGTGCCGTCTTGCTTTTTCAGAGGGCCCTGGAATGGATCAAGCTTGCCGGCGATGATCTCCTGCTTTGCTGCTTCAACCTTTGCCTTGGTCTCCTCGGAAACCGAGGGGCCAAAAGGAGCAAGATCGACCACGCCGGTTTCAAGGCCTTCGAAAGCGCCGTATTCCTCGGGTTTCCAGTTGCCGTCGATGATCTCCTTGATCGTCGGCACAAGATATTTCTCCCAGCGGAAGATGACGGAGGTCTGGATCGTCCGCGGCGCGGCATGCGACATGTCGAGCTGAAAGCCTATCGAAGGAACGCCTGCCTTTTCGGCGGCGTCGAGCGCCGAGGTCGCGCTCAGATTCGTGGCGAGCACGTCGGCCTTCTGGTCGAGAATGGCCTGGGCGATCTGCCCTTCCTTCACCGGGTCCCACCAGGAGTTGGCGAAGACCGCGACCGTTTCGATCGTAGGATCGACCGAACGGGCCC
>NZ_RZQA01001453.1:0-809 GCF_004022915.1 Mesorhizobium sp. M7A.F.Ca.US.006.04.2.1 | reverse complement strand
GTGGTGATGTTGGTGTTGGCGGCGACGATCGTCGGCATGATAGAGGCGTCGACGACGCGCAGGCCCTGCACACCGCGGACGCGGCATTCGGCGTCGAGCACCGCCAGCGGATCGCTGTCGGCGCCCATCTTGCAGGTGCCCGAGACATGCCAGCCCGACCAGACGGATTGCTTGACCCAATCGGCGATCAGCTCTTCGTTGCCGAGCATCGCCTGGATACGGTCGGTGGTGCCGAACTTGCGCTTGAGCAAGGTCTCGCGAAAGAACGGCGCGTAGTCGAAGAGGTAGGCCGCGGTCGCGGTCTTGACCCAGTTCGATGGCTTGCGGACGCTGAGCGCGCGCGCCTCGTCACTGTAGCCGGCCAGGAACCAGGTGTTGACGTGCTGCTGGACATCGGGCGACTGCATGATCTTGCAGATGCGCCTGAAGCCATCGACCAGGCGCATCAGGTCGCGGCCGTCGGAGGCAAAGTTCAGATCGACGATCGGTTCATCGGTCTGCACAGCGGACTTCAACATAACGGTGCCGCGCGAATAGGATTTGTTGACGCAGACATTGAGCGCGCCCATCGCCTTGCCGAGCGGATGCCAGCCGGCACGGTTGACCGGCATCAGCAGCATGTCGCCCGGATGGCAGCCGGCATGGTTCGAGGAGTATCTGACACCCAGAAAGATGTGGCGCCGCTGACCGGGCTTGAGCCGCGCAGATTTCTTGAAATGCGCACCGACGGCTATATGCGGATGATCGGTCAGGTTCTCGCCGACACCGGGGCGATCGGCGACCACCTCGATGCCCAGCCGCTTCAGCTG
>NZ_RZQA01001452.1:0-810 GCF_004022915.1 Mesorhizobium sp. M7A.F.Ca.US.006.04.2.1 | reverse complement strand
ATATTAACAGCATTCCGTTCAGGAACTTCTTAAATCCGCCACGCCAGGCCATGTTGAGCCTACCACATGTTTTCCTGCTGGCCAAAGAGGACATGGGGCGACAGAAACCCAAACCGTATCGCGGTTGGTCGGATTCACGCGCTGCACCTTCAGGTCTTGTTTCATGCAATGTCGTTTTCTCAAACGGAGGGCACTTTTGGGCGACATGCATTAACCAGCCGGTTCATCGGCTTGAAACGCTTCTGTCCTGTTTTACCCGCAAGCTGCTAGAATGGCGGAGTACCGATCAACGATCGACGGCGATCTCGGATGCACATCAGTCTGGAAATCAACAATGTCGACGCCTTGCCCGCTGGTACCTCGACCAGCTACGCGGCGCGTGATCGCGGCTTCGAAATCGGACGCGATGCTTGCGACTGGACCTTGCCGGATCCCGACAAGTTCATCTCGGGCCGCCACTGCGAGGTTCGCTACGAGGCGGGCGCGTTCTGGCTGCACGACATCTCGCGCAATGGGACTTTCATCAACGGATCGAGCCAGCGCATGACCGGGCCACACCGGCTTGGCCATGGCGACCGGATACTGATCGGCCGTTATGTCATCTTGGTATCGATCGACGAAGAGCGCGCCACGGCGGGCTACCCCAGCTACAAATCCGAGCAGCGAGACATGCCGCCCGCGACAGGCCGACCGCTGGAATTTAAACATGCACCTTTCTTCGATCCCGCGCAGCAACGGCCCGGGCAGCGCATTCCGCCGCACTCCCCACCCCTGCCTTCGACCAGAGACGAGGTCTTGCGGGAGATCGCG
>NZ_RZQA01001451.1:0-811 GCF_004022915.1 Mesorhizobium sp. M7A.F.Ca.US.006.04.2.1 | reverse complement strand
GGATCGTCATTCCGCTCCGCCGCCATCAACGCCAGCGCCTGCTGGCGGAAAGGCGCCGGCCATGCTTCGACGGTATCGCCGAAGCGGCGCCTGTATCGTTCAAATTCGTCCCGTGTCATGAGGACTTCCTTTCGCGGCCCAAGGCCACCATTGCCAAATGATCCCTGAGTGCGCGCCGTCCGCGCACCAGCAACTGCTCGGCCGAGCCGACACTGCTGCCCATCACCTCGGCGATCGCCGAGATGTCGAGGTCGCCTACGGCCCTCAGCAGCACCGCCATGCGCTGCCGTTCCGGCAGGCGCGACAGCCCGTCACGCACGATAGCCAGCTCCTGCCGCGCCGCGGTCGTCGCTTCGGCATCCGCCTCCGGCGACGCGACCTCATCCCTTATGTCGTCCAGCCCGATGAAACGGCGTAGCGCCCTGCGTCGACGCTGATCGATGCAACGGTTGGCAGTGATCCGGTAGAGCCAGGTCGAAGCCCGCCCTCTGACCGGATCGAACCGCGCGGCCTGTTTCCAGACGGTCACGAACACCTCCTGCACCACATCCTCGGCGTCGCCGGCATTGCCGAGATAACGCGCGGCAAATATCCGCAGCCCACGGCCATGGCGGGCGATGAGCTCGGACAGCGCGCTTTGGCTGCCCGCGGCGATGCGCGCCAGAAGCAGCTCATCGTCGCCACGGGGCTCCTCATGTCGCACGGCGGCGCGCATCCACGGACGAGACTGCTGGTTCGGCGAATCCGAAATTCGCATCGATCAGGAGGAGCAAAGAAACGAATTTCGGGTTCAAATCCATCACACCAGATG
>NZ_RZQA01001450.1:0-811 GCF_004022915.1 Mesorhizobium sp. M7A.F.Ca.US.006.04.2.1 | reverse complement strand
CTCGCGAGCTGCCGACGCCACGACCGGATGCGGGCCGCCCTCCCCGAAATGCCGCGTCAGCATCATGGTGCGCAATGTCGTTTCGATCGGCCGTTGCGGGTCCGAGAGGAAGTTGGCAACTCCGGCAAGCGTCTTGTCCGTTTCGGCATAGAGAACGTGCAGGATGGCACCGACCAGCAGCGCGTGGCTGGTCTTCTCCCAATGGTTTCTGCGTTCCAGTGAGCCCTCGGGATCAACCAGCACGTCGGCGACGTTCTGCACGTCGCGGACCTCCCATTCGCCACGCCTCACTTCCAGCAAAGGGTTGTAGGCAGCAGATGACTCATTGGTCGGATCGAAGAGCAGGATGCGGCCAAAGCGCGCTCGCCACCCGGCGGTCAGTTCCCAGTTTTCTCCTTTGATGTCGTGGACAATCGCGCTGCCGGGCCATGTCAGCAGAGACGGAACGACAAGGCCAACACCCTTGCCACTTCGGGTCGGCGCGAAGCACAAAACGTGTTCTGGGCCGTCTTGGCGGAGATAGTCGCCGTCCAGCTTTCCAAGCACCACCCCATCCGGACCGATCAACCCAGCGGCTTGGATCTCCTTGCCGGTCGCCCACCGCGCCGAACCATATGTGGCGGCGTTCTTCGCCTCACGGGCCCGCCATACCGACATGCCGATGGCCACAGCGATCGCGATAAAGCTGCCGCTCGACGCGAGCAGTGCACCCTCTAGAAAAATCTCTGGCGCATAGGCATCGTAGAAAAACCACCACCAGAAAAAGGCCGGCGGCGGATAGATGGACTGGCCGGCAAGCTCGAACCACGGA
>NZ_RZQA01000144.1:0-9651 GCF_004022915.1 Mesorhizobium sp. M7A.F.Ca.US.006.04.2.1 | reverse complement strand
GTCGAGGACAATGGCGGCGCCGTCATTGCAGCAGCAGATCCTGCCCGAATCCCGCGCGCCACCAAGAACCAGGCCGAGATCAACGGCTCGCGCGCCGCGCATCGCCGTGACGGTGCGGCCGTGGCGAAATTGCTGTGCTGGCTGGAGCGGCAAAAACCCGGCTCGCTCGACGAGATCGCTGTCGTCACCAGGCTGGAGGAACAGCGCCGGCGGACCGGCGAGGAAACCCAGATGCCGCTGCGCGACGTCTCCTTCGACACCATTTCGGGCGCCGGCCCGAACGGCGCCATCATGCATTACCGCGTGTCGCGCGCCACCAGCCGCAAGCTGCAGGCCGGCGAGCTGTTCCTGCTCGATTCCGGCGCGCAGTATCAGGACGGCACCACCGACATCACCCGCACCGTGCCGATCGGCCAGCCGACGCAGGAGATGCGCGAACGCTTCACCCTGGTGCTGAAAGGCATGATCGGCATTTCCACCTTGCGCTTTCCCGCCGGCACGCGCGGCTCCGAGATCGATGCCGTCGCGCGCATGGCGCTGTGGAAGCACGGCTGCGACTTCGCCCACGGCACCGGCCATGGCGTCGGCTCGTATCTGGCCGTGCATGAAGGCCCGCAGCGTATCGCCCGCACCGGCACCGAAAAGCTGCTCGAAGGCATGATGCTGTCCAACGAGCCCGGCTACTACAAGGAAGGCTCCTACGGCATCCGCATCGAGAACCTGATCCTGGTGACGCCGGCGCAAGAGATCGAGGGCGGCGACATCGCCATGCACGGCTTCGAGACGCTGACGCTGGCGCCGATCGATACCAGGCTGGTGCAGTCGGACCTTCTGACGCGTGACGAGCTGCATTGGCTGGACTCGTACCACGCGCGCGTGCTGGCCGAAATCGGCCCGATGCTCGACGGCGAAACGCTGGCCTGGCTGGAGAAGGCCACCGCGCCGCTGCCGCACGACGCGAAGATCTGATTTTCTGAGGCGCCGAGGGCGTGGCGGAATTCAGGTCAGGACGAGCCGAAAACGATGGGTTCCGTGAACCGGAGCGGAGCGTACTTTTGGGTACGTGAGCTCAGTTCTACCGCGACGCGGTAGAACGGGGAAGCGCAGGAAGCCGCCGTTTGCAGGCCGTCATCACCTGAATATCGATACGCCCTACCCGACGAACTGCCGCGCCACGATCAATACCGCCGCGCCCGCCAAAAACATCGCCATCAACCCACCGCGCAGCGAAACCACGGCGGTGACCACCAGTGCGGCCCATTCCGCCGGGCCGGCGTTCAACAGCTCGGGCGCTACCAGCGTCGTCAGCACCGCCGCCGGCACGGCATTGAGGCCGGCCTCGACGCGGGGATGGATGGTATCGAAGCGCGATATCACCAGGTGCCCGCCGATGCGCGTCAGATAGGTCGCGATTGCGCCGGCGATAATGATCCAGAAGGTCGTGCTCATGGCCGTGCCTTTACGCCGCTATGGTGGGGAGGCAGGATGACCGCCAGCAGCACACCGGCAACAGCGCCAATCGAGACATGCCAGGGCGAGCCCACGGTCTTGTAGGCGATGATGGAGGCGGCAGCGCTGGCAATGACCACCGGCAGCCACAGAGGCCGCTTGCGGAAGCCCAGCACGAGACCGAGGAAATAGATCGGCAGCAGGAAATCGATGCCCAGCGCGTGCGTGTCGGGGATCAGCTTGCCGAACAGCGCACCAAGCGCGCTTTCGACGATCCAGAACAGATAGACAGGCAAGCCAAGTCCCAGATACCAGGCAAAGCCGACCGTCTGGCCGGATTGCGCCCTCGCCTCGGCCACCGCGAATTGCGGATCGGTGAGGATGAAATAGCCTAGTACCTGCTGGATGACAGGCCAGTGCGCGATGCGCCGGCCGATGCCGGCGGAATAGAGCACGTGGCGGAAATTGACGGCGAAGATCGACAGCACGATCAGCCACGGCGCCACATGCTGGCCGAACAGCTGGATGCCGACCATCTGGCTGGCGCCGCCATAGACCAGCGCACTCATCAGAAAGGCTTCCAGGACCGAGAAGCCATTGTCCACGGCGAGCGCGCCGAACAGCACCGCAAACGGCGCCGAGGCCACCACCACAGGCATCGACAGCCGCACGCCTTGCCAGAAATCGCTTCTGTCGCCGCTCTCGGAAATTACGTCCGTCGCCATCAACCACTCCTGATGCATGTCGCCCAAAAGGGGGATAACGACATGCACAACAACAAGGGAAGCGCGGTATGTAGGTGGCGCGGCTTGCCGTGTCACACGAATTCGCTTGAGCCAAACGATCAGCGGAAATGATCGCTGGATCGGCTGAGTTAGACGCTTATTCCTTCAGGATCTTGCCCTCGATCGCCCTGCCCCAGTCGAGCAGCGGCTTGGCGCGCAAGGTGAAATCGACGAGCTCGTCGACCAGATCAGCCGTATGGATTCCCGCGGGATCGATAACATGCTGGACGACAAAATGCCGGTTGCGGATGGCGGCGACAAGGTCGGGATCGCTGATTTCCTCGAAGCCGCGTGGCGTACGCTTCATACGGCCTTCGGTCTCGAGTTCAAGCCGGTTCTTCTTCAACGCCGCCACCAGGGCGCGAAACCTGTCCGGCTTCGTCGCGATGGCTTTGCGCATCGCCAGCAGCAGCGCCGGCTCCGGCTGCCACCAGGCAATGTCGGCGAAGCAGCGCTCAAGCCCGACATGGACGTAGAACACGCCCTGCTCCATCTTGGTGCCGTCGGGCGACAGGATGGCAGACAAATGCCTGTTGTAAGGCCGCTTGTCCTTGGCGAAGCGCACGTCGCGGTTGATTCGGAACAGCGACTTCTTGCGGTCGCCGCGCAGGCCGAGACCCGCCTTTGCGAAGCGCTCGGTCAGCGTGTCGACGAGATCACTGAGCGGATCGCGCAATTCCTGTTCGAACAAGTCACGGTTCTCCAAAAACCACTCTCGGCTCTGGTGGAAATCCAGCGCCTTGAGGAACGGAATGGCTTTTGGGCCGAACCCTTTGAATGCGCCGTCCATCAGGCCTTGCCGATCCGCGCCAGCCAGGCATCTTCGTCGATGACCTCGATGCCGAGTTCG
Organism: Mesorhizobium sp. M7A.F.Ca.US.006.04.2.1; assembly: GCF_004022915.1. Taxonomy (NCBI): domain Bacteria; kingdom Pseudomonadati; phylum Pseudomonadota; class Alphaproteobacteria; order Hyphomicrobiales; family Phyllobacteriaceae; genus Mesorhizobium; species Mesorhizobium sp. M7A.F.Ca.US.006.04.2.1. Next base: position 6,567 of record NZ_RZQA01000144.1, on the reverse strand, counting down.
CTGGCGAGCTTGAGCTTGGAGCCGGCACCCGGCCCGGCGACCACCAGATCCGTCTTCGCCGAAACCGAGCCCGCGACCTTGGCGCCGAGGCGCTCCGCCATCGCCTTGGCCTCGGAGCGTGTCATCTTTTCCAGCGAGCCGGTGAAGACGACCGTCTTGCCGGCGACCTCGCTGTCGGCCGAGACGTTGACGATATACGGCTTCGGCTTGACTTGGCGGAGCAACGCATCAAGCACGTCGTCATTGCGCTCATTGCCGAAGAAGTCGCGCAACGCGTCGATCACGGTATCGCCGATACCGTTGACCGAGGGGAAGACACTGTGCGGATCTTCCGCTGCCGCTGTTTCCTTGCCCACGCGGATCAGTTCCTCGATGGTCGAGAAGGTGCGGGCAAGCACAGCCGCCGTCGTTTCGCCGATATGGCGGATGCCGAGCGCGAAGATGAAACGGTCGAGTTCCGGCTCGCGGCGTGAGTCGATGGCCGCGAACAGCTTGTCGAGGCCCTCATAATTGCGGTCCTCGACGCTGCGCACGTTCTTGCGCGTCTTGCCCGATGCGGCCTCGCGCTGCCTCGCCTGTTCCTCGCGCCGTTCCGCCAGCGCCCTGGTGACAGCCGGACGGCGATCCCTGAGCGTGAAGATATCGGCGGCGGTCCTGATCAATCCCGCGTTGAAGAACGTGTCTATGTTCTCCGCGCCGAGGCCTTCGATGTCCAGGGCACCGCGCGACACGAAGTGGCGCAATCCTTCCACCGCCTGCGCCGGGCAGATCAGCTCGCCGGTGCAGCGGCGGCGGGAATCCTCCTTGCCGGTCTTCTCGTTGATCTCGCGCGTCGCCGGCGAGCCGCAGATCGGACAGGTGTGCGGGAATTCGTACGGCACGGCATCGGCCGGCCGCTTGTCGATGACGACGCTGACGATCTGCGGAATGACATCGCCTGCCCGCTGGATCACGACCGTATCGCCGATGCGCACGTCGATGCCGTCGCGGATCGGCTGGCCGGTCGAGTCCAGGCCCTTGATGTAATCCTCATTGTGCAGCGTGACGTTCTCGACCACGACGCCGCCGACCGTGACCGGCGCCAGCCGCGCGACCGGCGCCAGCGTACCGGTACGGCCGACCTGGATGTCGATCTTCTGAACGGTCGTCATCGCCTGTTCGGCCGGAAATTTATGCGCGATCGCCCAGCGCGGTTCGCCGGTGACGAAGCCCCAGCGGCGTTGCAACTCCAGCTGGTCGACCTTGTAGACGACGCCGTCGATATCGTAGCCGAGCGCGGAGCGCTGCTCCTCGATCCGATGATAATGCGCGATCAACTCCTTGGCCGATTTCGCCCGCACCATCAGCGGACTGATCTTGAACCCCCACTCGGCGAATTTCTGCACCGAATCATACTGGGTCGGAGCCGGATCCGCTGTCGTGTAACCCCAGGCATAGGCGAAGAATTTGAGGTTTCGGCTGGCGGTGACGGACGGATCCTTCTGGCGCAGCGACCCGGCCGCCGTGTTGCGCGGATTGACGTAGTCCTGGCCGCCGACGGCGGCCGAGCGCTGCTTCAGCGCCTCGAATTCCGCATAGGTCATGTAGACCTCGCCGCGTATCTCGATGGTTTCGGGCCAGCCCGAGCCTTTCAGCTTTGCAGGGATGTCGGCGATGGTCTTCAAATTGGCGGTGATGTCTTCGCCGACGTCGCCGTTGCCACGCGTTGCGCCCTGCACGAACACACCGTTTTCGTAACGCAGCGAAGCCGATAGCCCATCGATCTTCGGTTCGGCCGTGAACGCAATGTCGAGTTCCTTGTCGCGATCGAAGAACCGCCGCCCGCGTTCGATGAAATCCGTGACATCATCGTCGGTATAGGCCTTGGCAAGGCTGAGCATCGGCACGGCATGGCGCACCTTGGTAAAGCCTTCCGCGGGCGCTGCTCCGACCCTGAGCGATGGCGAATCCTCGCGCACCAGCGCCGGAAAGCGCTCCTCGATGGCAAGGTTGCGCCGCGCCAGCGCATCATACTCGGCATCGGTGATAACAGGCGCATCTTCGGTATGGTAGCGCCGGTCGTGCTCGGCGATCTCTTCCGCCAGCCGCTTCAGCTCGGCTTCGGCCTCGCTCTCACTGAGCGAATCGACAGGTTTTTCAGCCATGCTTTCCTTCCCCGGACGGTGGCCCGCCACAATAGATCAGGATTTTGGGAAAATCATTCCTGAACAGCAGGATGGAGCCATATCCTGACTCGATCCCTGACACCTGTTGTTCTTATGCGGCCGTGGTGTTTTCACGCAGCAATCGCTCGGCGGCGGCGCGCGCCTCGTCGGTGATGGTGGCGCCGGCCAGCATGCGCGCGATCTCTTCCTGCCGCGCCGGCCGGTCCATCTCGGCAATGCCGGTGGCGACACGGTCGGTGGTGCCGGATTTGGAGATCAGGAAATGCGTCGCCGCGCGTGCCGCGACCTGTGGCGCATGCGTCACCGAGAGCACCTGGACGCGCTTCGACAGCCGCGCCAGCCGCTGGCCGATCGCGTCGGCGACAGCGCCGCCCACCCCAGTATCGATTTCATCGAAAACCAGCGTCGGCGCCGAGCCGCGGTCGGCCAGCGCGACCTTCAACGCCAGAAGGAAGCGCGAAAGTTCGCCGCCGGACGCCACTTTCATCATCGGCCCGGGCCGCGTGCCTGGATTGGTGCGCACCCAGAATTCGATCTGGTCGATGCCCTCTTCCATGCGGCTCTCGGCCTCGCTCTTCATTTCCACGATAAAGGCGGCGCGTTCGAGCTTGAGCGCCGGCAATTCCGCCATGACCGCCTTGGTCAAGCCGACCGCCGCCGCATGACGAAGCGAGGACAGCTGCGCGGCGGCAATGTCGTAGGTCTCGCGTGCCGCGGCGGCCTGCTTTTCCAGCCCGTGCAGGCGCTCCTCGCCGGCATCGAGATCGGCAAGATCGGCCGACATCGTGTCGCGAAGCTGCGCCAGATCGTCGACGGCGACGCTGTGCTTGCGCGAGGCCGCGCGCAGCGAAAACAGCCGCTCCTCCGCCTTCTCCAACCGCTGCGGATCATATTCGGTGGCGCGCAGTGCTGCCTCGACCCCCGATTGCGCCGCGTCAAGCGACAACATCGCCTCGTCGAGCGACTTGACGACGTCGTCGAGCAGGCCGGGCGCCTCGGTCACCTTGCGCTGCGGCCGCCGCAGCAGGCTGGCCAGTTGCGGCAAGGGCGAGGACGGGCCGGACAGCACATCCTGCGCGTCATGGATTTCGGACGCGATCTTCTCGGCCCGCATCATCGACGCGCGCAGTTCGGCAAGATCGGTCTCCTCACCCGGCTGCGGATCGAGCTGGGTCAATTCCGCCACCGCCGCACGCAGATAGTCGGCCTCGCGCGCGGCCGCCGCCACCTTGGCACGGTGGCGCGACAGTTCCTGCTCGCAGGCGCGCCAATGCCGCCATGCCTCGCCAGTTGAGCGAACGGCGCCGAGATGGCCGCCAAAAGCGTCGAGCACCTCGCGGTGAGCGCCGGGATCGACCAGAGCGCGTTCGTCATGCTGGCCGTGGATTTCGACCAGCGCGCGCCCGACATCGCGCATCAAGGTGACGCTCGAAGGCTGGTCGTTGACGAAGACACGGGTGCGGCCGTCCGCGGTCTGCAGGCGGCGAAGGATGATGTCGCCGTCATCCTCGATCGCATTGTCGGCAAGCAGCGTGCGGGCCGGATGGTTGCGCGGCACGTCGAAGACGGCGATGACCTGGCCTTGCGCCGCGCCATGGCGCACCAGCGACGCGTCGCCGCGCGCACCAAGCGCCAGCGACAAGGCATCGAGCAGGATGGACTTGCCGGCACCGGTTTCGCCGGTCAGCACCGAAAGACCCGGCTGGAAGTCGATATCCAGCTTCTCGATCAGGACGATATCGCGGATCGACAGTCTGGAAAGCATCAGAACCCGAATCTAGAACGGCACGCGACCATTTGCAGTCGCAGCGCCGCACTATCTTTTTGTTTGAGCACCGGATCAATCCGAAAAGCGCTGTGAACGCTTCAGTCGATGCTCATACGTCAGGCGCCGGTGATCATCTTTCCGGCCTTGGATATCCACGACCCTGCATTTTCGCGCGGTGCGAGCCCATTGCTCTGCAAGAGCTTGTAGGAATCCTTGTACCACGAGCTGTCAGGGTAGTTGGTGCCGAGCACGGCGGCGGCCGTCTGCGCCTCCGAAGTCAGACCCATCGCGTAATAGCTTTCGGTCAGACGCGCGAGCGCCTCCTCGACATGGCGCGTGTTGGAATAGTTCTCGACCACGGTGCGGAAGCGCTTGACGGCGGCAATGTATTCACGCCGCTCGAGATAGTAGCGGCCGATCTGCATCTCCTTGCCGGCCAACTGATCGTTGGCGAAGCGGATCTTTTCCTTGGCGTCGTCGACATATTCCGATGTCGGCCAGCGCGTCACCAGATCCTGCATCGTCTGGACGGTCTGACGCGCTTCCTTCTGGTCCTGCGTCACGTCCTTGATCTGGCGGTAGTAGCTCAAGCCGATGATGTACTGCGCATAAGCAGCGTCATCGGTCGACGGGTAAAGCGTGAGATAACGCTTGGCCGAGCCGATCGCCTCGTCGTAATTGCCCTGGCGATAGTCGGCGAAAGCGCCCATCACCATCGATTTGCGGGCCCATTCCGAATAAGGATGCTGGCGGTCGACGGCGTCGAACTTGCGGCTCGCCTCCTGCAGGCGCCCGGCATTGAGATTGGCAAGGCCCTGGTTATAGAGAACATCGGCCGGCTCGGTCTGGTCGACATAGGTCGACAGGTCGATATCTTTCTCCGACGACATGCAGGCCGACAGGAAGAGCGATGGAACAACTACTGAAAGCGCCAGGAAAACGGCCCTCTGCGGTGCTTTCAATTGACCAACTCGCTTGAAGAACATGATTGGATCTCGCCCTTTCGGCGCTATTTCAATGCCAGTTGCATGCCATTGTTTCAAAACTGGTCCCCACTTTTGAACGACATGCACTAATCGACGGCAGCAGCCATAAACCATAACCGCCTTGCCCGGCAACGCTATCTCCGGCCAATCGCACATTTTTGTGGCGGCCGGACGCAGCTTGGACATCAACGCAATTTCACTGGCGGGTGGTGCATTCCTGCAACACGCGCTATCGCCCATGGAACCCGAAAAACCTGGGAAAATCAGATCATCCAGGGCGCGTAGAGCGGCGCGTTGACGGCGTTCATCTCGGCGCTGCGGCCACGCTCCCGGCGCGTCGTCTCGACGATCTCGAACGCCGTGCGATCCGACAGCAGGCGGCGCAGGGCCGCGGCATTCATCCTGTGGCCGCCGCGATAGGAGCGGAAGCAGCCGATGAAACGGGCACCGGCCAGCGCCAGGTCGCCCATGGCGTCCAGCGTTTTATGGCGCACGAATTCGTTGGGATAGCGCAGGCCGCCCATGTTGATGACGCGGTTGTCGTCGCCGATCACTAGCGAATTCTCCAGCGAGGAGCCGAGCGCATAGCCTGCAGCCCACAGCCGCTCGACATCCTTCATGAAGCCGAAGGTGCGGGCGCGCGCGATGTCGCGACGGAAAATATCGGCATTGAGGTCGGAGGCAAACAGCTGACGGCCGATCGCCGGGCTTTCGAAGTCGATCTCGATCTCGAAACGGGTTCCGTCATAGGGCCGAAACTCCGCCCACGAGGCGCCGTTCTCGATGCGGACCGGCTTGATGACCCTGATATAGCGGCGCTTCACCGAAAGCGTCTCGATGCCCGCCTGGTCGATGGCTTCGACGAACGCCATGGCGCTGCCATCGAAGATCGGAACCTCGGAACCGTCGATCTCGACAGCGACATTGTCGATGCCGAGCCCAAACAGCGCCGCCATGATGTGCTCGACCGTGGCGATATGCTCGCCGGCGGGATCACCAAGCATGGTGCACAGGTCGGTGGCGCCGACTTCCGAGACCAGGGCACGAAACTCGCGGCCCTGCTCGGCACCGTTGAAAAGCTGGAAAACGATGCCGGTGTCGGCATCCGCCGGCATGAAGCTGATGGACACTTCCTTGCCGCTGTGGACGCCGGTGCCAGTAAGCGACGCGCGCGTCTTCAATGTCGTCTGATAGTCGTGCAAGACAATCCCCATAAGCCCGTAATGCCTAGGTCCGCTTCTCCAGCCCGAGGGCGCGGCTCTTGTGTGAATCGGTTGGCAGGGCGACTTCCCCCGAAATCCCGGCAAACCGATGATGGTAGGCAGCGAAGATAATGTCCCGTCAGGGAGACTCCAAATCACGGTTTCTTACTCTGTGTAACCGCGAACTGGAATGGGTGCGACTTTGTAAGTTGTTGAAATCACATCATTTAAAACGTTAACAGGCAAGCGATTCCTCGCTTGCCTGTTAACAAATGTTACAGTCCGTTTACCAATCAGTTGGCCTGGCGGCGCAGGAACGCCGGAATCTCCAGCTGATCGTCTTCCTGAGTCGTCCTCACCTGCGGCGTCAGGCGGCCCTGATCGTCGAGTTGGCCACGGCGCGGCGCATAGAGCTGCGCATCCTGGCTGGCGAGGCGGCGCACTTC
>NZ_RZQA01001449.1:0-815 GCF_004022915.1 Mesorhizobium sp. M7A.F.Ca.US.006.04.2.1 | reverse complement strand
CGTCGGCACCGCCTGCGTGGCTGCGCCATTCGTCACCGCGCCGGCCGCTGAATTCCGTTCAAGTGTCGTCAGCAAACGCTGCAGGAACCGTTTTAAGTCCGGAACGGGAGTGCCGCTGCTCTCGAGACGAGCGTTGAGCGCAGTCTCGAGCGCATCCAGTGCCGTGATCGTCGCCCGGGCGTCGGCGATGAGCTGGACCATCTCCGCATTGGCCTGATCGATCTGTGCCGCACATGCGGCACGCACCCGATTCAAGAGTTGTCCGTGCGCACTGACCAGCTGCGCTTTTTCCGCCGCATTCAGCCCCGAGGCGGCTTCCTGGAGCATGACGCGATCGTCGAGCGCACCCTTCTCCAGGTCCTTGCCCTGAACCGGGCCGATTGCGCGCGGCGCGAAGAACGTCATTTGCCGCAGATTCGCCAACAACCCGTCCTGACCATTCTGCAGGTCGATCAGCGCGTTGATACGGCGCAAGGCGGCATCGCGCGGCGAAGCGTTGGGCCGCATAGCCGGATGCATGGTGTCCCAATGCTGATCGAAGGTCTGCGCGATCAGCGTCAGACCTTGCGCCAATCCGGCCAGCCCGTCTTCATTGGCCAGCGCGCGCGTGACGATGACAAGCAGGCGCAAGTCCCTGCCATGCGCGCGCAATTCCTCCGCCTTTGCGAGCACAGCGGGCCAGTCGACTGGAATCGTGCTTTGCGAGCCGGCCTTATTGTTGCCGTCGTGGACGACCTTGAGTTGGGCTTCGGTCAGGCGCTCCAACTCATGGAAAGCCGGGTCGTTGCGCAAATCTTCCCCGGACGGATTCTCAC
>NZ_RZQA01001448.1:0-816 GCF_004022915.1 Mesorhizobium sp. M7A.F.Ca.US.006.04.2.1 | reverse complement strand
CCATCGGCCTTGGAAGATCAGCGATTTCGTCACGCTTGGTAGCCCGCTGACCCACAGCGAATTTCTGGTGACGCACAATCTCGCCGAATTCAGGCGCGGCATCGCCGAGCGCCTGTTCTCGGCATGTCCGCCGATTGCCGAGGGAGCGGCGGCCGGTGGCACCGTGCTTTATCAGGAAGGGCGCAACCGTTCTTCCGGCAAGCCGCAGCGGGCGGTGCATCATGGCGCGGTGTTTGCTGCGACGCGCTGGACCAATATCTTCGACCGCGGCAATGGTTGGCTGACGGGCGATCCGATCTCAGGGCCGATGGCGGAGAATTTCGGCCCGGGCATAGAAAACATCCAGGTCGAGCTGCGCGGTTCCCTCGGCCGTGTCTTCACCCACACGCTGTACTGGTCGTTGGCGGCGACCGGTAGCGAGGTTGCCGCCGGCGATCAGCCGCGCTCGCATCTCGCCGTGCTGCGCGACGCTGTCGACCTCGGTCGCAAACTGGAGCCGAGCCAAGCCGAAGTGCCGGCGATTCCTCCCCGAAAATAAGAACGGATTTCAGCGAACGGGGTCGTGGCAGCGCCGCTCGACAACTTCAAAGCAAAGCCGCTCCGGGCGGCCCGGAGTGGCTTTGTTGCAAGTGCAGTTCAACGGTTGGTGATAAAAACCGCTTCCTCATCGTCGCGCTGCCTGCCGCCAAGGGCCGCGGCAGCACTGGCGATAAAGGCGCCGATGGCCAGCGAGAGCGCACCAAGCAAGGCAAACGTCGCGCTGGCCTTCCTGGCTGTGTCGGCGGCCTGCTGCGCCTTGACCTTGGCGTCCTGGGC
>NZ_RZQA01001447.1:0-819 GCF_004022915.1 Mesorhizobium sp. M7A.F.Ca.US.006.04.2.1 | reverse complement strand
AGCATGGCCATGATGGCGTGTGGGTAGGCGACGCGCAGATTTCGCATAAGCGCAGAGGTCAGAATGACGTCCCCGATGTACTTCGCCTGGATAACCAGAATGGATTTGACAGCCAGCCGATCAGCCATCGAGATATTCAGCACGTCAAAACGATGGGGCAGGATGTTGGTCATTGGGCGCGCACAAACGTCCAAGAGAGCTCATGTGCCGCTTGTGGTGATCGATGGATCGGCAGCCTTGGAACCTCCGACCCATGCACCTCTCGTTTGTTCCACAAACAAAAAGGCAATCCCACGCAGCGCTCGCTGCCTGGGAGGAGCGGAACCGGGGCCTGTCGGTCTGCGGATGGCGTGGTCATGGCGTCTGTCCCTGCCAAAGCGGCAATCCGCTTTCTCTGGCGAAGTCTCTATCTTCCGCGTAGATGGGCTCGCCTCTTCTCGCCACCCGCCGAAGCAAATCCGCATCTTCGTCGGCATGATATCGGAAGGCGTTTCGGCTATCGTATCCATGCCCGGCCTGAGACAGGGAAAACCCGCTGACTACAACCGGAGCGAAGCCGGCGAAACGCGCAAGCATGACAGCGAAAGCCCCCGTGGAGATGTTCCGGTGCCAGCCGCGGGATACGTGAAATTTGCCGCTAAGCCGCCAGACGATGTTGGCAAGCTGCCACCTGGTAAGCGCCTGCAAGGTCTCGTAACGATAATCGAAGGTGCGACAGCCGGCTTTCAGCTTGTCCTCCACGTCAGGCCAGATCGGGACGATCAGATGCTTTGCCTGCCGCCCTTTTAGCAAGTCACGCTTGTAGAAGTCCTGCTCACC
>NZ_RZQA01001446.1:0-820 GCF_004022915.1 Mesorhizobium sp. M7A.F.Ca.US.006.04.2.1 | reverse complement strand
CGCATCGGACCTTGGCCGCATCTTCGATGCCGCCGACCAGCAGCTCGTCTCGCGCATCGCCGAGGGTTCGGAAGCCTTGTCGAGTCGTGCCTCGGAAATCGGCCGTATCTTCGACGACGCGGATCAGCGGCTGGTGTCACGCATCGCCAGCAGCACCACCACGATCGGCGAGCATGCCGAGACGATCGTCGGCGCCTTTGCCGATACCGAGCAACGGGTTGCCGAACGCGCAAGGCGGACCGGCCAGGAAATGGCCGTGCATGCCCGCGAAATCGAGCAGGCGCTTGCCGGCGCCGACGAGCGTCTCGCCTCGAGCGCGGCGGCCGCGGCAGCCCGTGTCGAAGAGCAGGTCTCGGGCGTCGAGAACCGCCTCGCCTTTACGGCCGAGACGATGGGCCAGAAGCTCAACGAGCAGGTGTCGAACGCCGAGGCGCAACTCGTCTCGCGCGCCAATGTGATCGCCGAGACCTTCACCGCGGTTGGCCAGCATATCGGCCAGAGCACCAACGATGCCGCCAAGACGATCGGCGCCAACACCCGCGAACTCAACACCATGCTCGCGGCGCGTTCGGCCGAAATGTCGAAGATCCTCGACGAAACCGCACGGCCTTTGGTCGAGCGCTTCGCCCAGGGCGGCTCGGAACTGCAAAAGAGCATGGAAGAGGTCACAGAACGCGCCACCGAGAAGCTGCGCAGCGAGAATGCCGCACTTGTCGACGCGCTCGCCAACCGCACCGCCGAAACCTTGTCGGCGGTCGAGGGCGCCCGCTCGTCGCTGTCCGACAGCGTCGCCGACCTCATCGGCCGGATGACCAAGTCC
>NZ_RZQA01001445.1:0-822 GCF_004022915.1 Mesorhizobium sp. M7A.F.Ca.US.006.04.2.1 | reverse complement strand
GCTCAACATCGCGCTCCTGATCGGCGGTGTCTCATTCGACGAACAGAACAAGAAGCTGGAGCGCGGCGTCGACGTGCTGATCGCGACGCCCGGCCGCCTGCTCGATCACCGCGAGCGCGGCAAGCTGTTGCTCAATGGCGTCGAGATCCTCGTCATCGACGAAGCCGACCGCATGCTCGACATGGGCTTCATTCCCGACATCGAGCGCATCTGCGAGATGATCCCGTTCTCCAGGCAGACGCTGTTCTTCTCGGCGACGATGCCGCCGGAAATCACCAAGCTGACCGAGAAATTCCTGCATGCGCCGGTGCGCGTCGAGGTCTCGAAGGCCGCGTCCGCCGCCACCAACATCACCCAGCGGCTGGTCAAATCAGGCTCCAAGCCGTGGGACAAGCGCGAGACGCTGCGCAACCTGATCAAGGCCGAAGATGCCGAACTGAAGAACGCCATCATCTTCTGCAACCGCAAGATCGAAGTGTCGGAACTGTTCCGCTCGCTGCTGAAGTATGATTTCGACGCCGGTGCGCTGCATGGCGACATGGACCAGCGCGCGCGCATGCAGATGCTGGCCAATTTCCGCGACGGCAAGCTGCGCTACCTCGTCGCTTCCGACGTCGCCGCGCGCGGCTTGGACATCCCCGACGTCAGCCATGTCTTCAACTATGACGTGCCGATCCATGCCGAGGATTATGTCCACCGTATCGGCCGTACCGGCCGCGCCGGACGCTCCGGAAAATCCTTCACCATCGCGACCAAGTCGGACACCAAATACATCGACGCCATCGAGCGGCTGATCGGCAACAAGATCGAATGGCATGACGG
>NZ_RZQA01001444.1:0-823 GCF_004022915.1 Mesorhizobium sp. M7A.F.Ca.US.006.04.2.1 | reverse complement strand
TCGCTGCCCGTCGCAAGGCCCTTCTCGCTGACCAGAGCGTCGGTGTCGGATGCCGTCACCGTCACATTGTTGACGGTGATGTCCAGCGTCACCGTCGAGGTGTCGCCGTCGCCGTCGGTGATGGTGTAGACGAAGTGATCGACCGCATTGGTGGTCACCGCGTTGGGGTTGGCCGTGTAGGTGTAGGCGCCGTTGGCGCCCAGGACCAGCGTGCCATACTGGCCCGCGATCCCGGCTCCGCCGAGATTGCCGCTTACCGGGTTCGACACGTTCGAACCGGTTGCCACGCCCGTCACCGCGCCGCCAGGTGCCGCGCCGTCGGCGCCCAGAACGTCCGCCGTCCCGTCCGTCAGCACGTTGCCCGAGGCCTGCGCGCCTTCCGACACGCTGTTGGTGTCGGCATGCGCCGTCGGAATGTCGTCGACGATGTCGACCAGGATGGAGCCGGTGGTGGTGTTGCCGTGGGCGTCGGTCACCGTATAGGTGAAGCTGTCCTTGTCCTGCTCGGTGGTGATGCCATTGTTGGTCGTCGCACCATCATAGGTCTGGGTCAGCGTGTAGGTATAGGTGCCGTTGGCGTTGAGCACCAGATTGCCGTAGCTGCCGCTGGCCGGCGAGGTCAGCGTATAGGTGTACGGGCCGGTGCCGCCGGCCGGCGTGATCGCGCCGTTGAAGATCTCGCTGTTACCGGCCGCGTCGCTGCCCGTCGCAAGGCCCTTCTCGCTGACCAGAGCATCGGTGTCGGATGCCGTCACCGTCACATTGTTGACGGTGATGTCCAGCGTCACCGTCGAGGTGTCGCCGTCGCCGTCGGTGATGGTGT
>NZ_RZQA01001443.1:0-829 GCF_004022915.1 Mesorhizobium sp. M7A.F.Ca.US.006.04.2.1 | reverse complement strand
TGTCAGCCCGCTGCCGACCGTCATCCCGATCTTTTCCTGGAGCAAGGGCATGTTGGCGGCATTGCGGACGCTGTTCGGCTCGACCAGCGCACCGCGCAGCCGCGGCGCCATCCTGATCAAGATCGGCCTGATGATCTATGATTTCTACGGCTCGCGAAACCAGGTCATGCCGCGCCACCGCATGGTCGGGCGGCGCCAGGCGCTCAGCGGGATGCCGGCGCTCAATCCCTCGATTGTCGCCACCGGCACCTACTACGACGCCAAGATAAGCCACCCCGAAAGGCTGGTGCTTGAACTGATCCTCGATGGGCGGCAAGCAAACGCGGCCTCGGCCAGCGCGAACTATACGGCGCTGGTCAAGTCCGCCGATGGGGTACTGACCTTCCAGCCGGAAAACGGCGCGGCCTTTTCGGTGCGGCCGAAGCTGGTGGTCAACGCCGCCGGTCCGTGGATCGACGATGTCAACGAATTGCTTGGCGCGCCGTCGAAGATGATCGGCGGCACCAAGGGCTCGCACGTCCTGCTCAAGCATGACGAACTGGTCAAAAGCCTGGCCGGGCGCATGCTCTATTTCGAAGCCGATGACGGCCGCATCTGCCTCATCTACGATTATCTCGGCCTGGCGCTGGTCGGCTCCACCGACATCAAGGCCGACAATCCCGACGCGGTGCGCTGCGAGCCCGACGAAGTCGAGTACCTGCTCGACAGCGTGCGGACTCTGCTGCCGGGAATGGCGTTCGAGCGCGACCAGATCGTCTATGCCTATAGCGGCATCAGGCCGCTGCCGGCCTCCGATGCATCGCTGCCCGGGCTGATCAGCCGTGACCAC
>NZ_RZQA01001442.1:0-833 GCF_004022915.1 Mesorhizobium sp. M7A.F.Ca.US.006.04.2.1 | reverse complement strand
TCTCAACCCTTTCATCCTCAAGAGCCTGCGCACCACGGCGCGCGGCATGATGGATACGATCTTCGGCAATCTGGTCTTCGAGCCGTTGATGCAGCGCAATGCCGACGAGGCTTTCACGCTCTACGGTTTGTTGGCCGACAGCGCCGACATGGATCCGGAGCGCAAGAGCATCGAGTTCCATCTCAATCCGAAGGCCAAATGGTCGGACGGTCAGCCGGTGACGCCGGAGGACGTGCTGTTCAGTTATGATGTCTACACCGACAAAGGCCGCCCGCCTTACAGCGACCGCATGGCCAGGGTCGCCAAGCTCGAAAAGACCGGCGACCACAGCGTGCGCTTCACCTTCAACGACAAGGCCGATCGCGAATTCCCGCTGATCATCGCGCTGACCCCGATCATCCCGAAGCACGCCTTTGACAAGGAGACCTTCGACAGGACGACGCTCAAGCCGGTGATCGGCAGCGGTCCGTATACGATCGCGCAGGTGCAGCCAGGCCAGCGCATCGTCTTCAAGCGCAACCCGGACTATTGGGGCAAGGATGTCCCCGCCAAGCGCGGTTTCGACAATTACGACCAGATCACCATCGAGTATTTCCTCAACGCCAACGCCAAGCTCGAAGCGTTCAAGAAAGGCCTCTGCGCCATCGATGACGACAGCGATCCGGTGAAGCGCGAGCGCGATCTCGATTTTCCGGCCTTCCACAAGGGCGACGTGATCGCCGAAACCTTCGACACCGGCATTCCGCCGGTGGTGACCGGTTTCCTGTTCAACACGCGGTTGCCGAAATTCGCCAACCCGGTCGTGCGGCGCGCGCTCGGCATGCTCTACGACT
>NZ_RZQA01001441.1:0-837 GCF_004022915.1 Mesorhizobium sp. M7A.F.Ca.US.006.04.2.1 | reverse complement strand
GCTCGTAGCTCAAGGCAGCACGGGAATCGCTGTCCTTGATGTCGCGTCGGATCTCCGTGATGTCGCGCTGCATGTTCTGCGTGGCCTCCAAGAGCCGCCGATTATCATTTCCAGGCTCTTGTTTGCCGAAGTTGCCATGTCAGGTTTTCCAACCGCAGAGCTTGGCGCCCTTTTCATTGTGCGCCAGGATCGCCGCAACCGACCCATCCGAGAGCGTGGCGACTTCCGCCTTCGTGAGACGGATAGGATGCTCCACGGCGCAAAAGCTGCCTCCGACCGTAGTGCAGGAGATCATTGCAAAAAGTGCAAAGATCATCGTCAGGATTTTGACCATTCGCCCAACCTCCCCCGGTTGTCGCCAAGAGCGCGGCCGGCCACGGCATCATCGATCTTCTGGCGTTCGATGCGCGCTGCGGCGTCGGCCGCGTCCTGCTTGGCCTGGTTCTTCGCTTTGCCCATGGCATAGGCTCGCCAGAGCGCGACGAGCCCGGCCGCGCCGACAAGGCGGTACGGCCACAACTGAGCGACGAGAGCAGCGAGGAAGGCGGACATCACTCCGCGACCTCCGCCTTGATCTGGCGCACCGCAGAGACGATCTGTGAGCGAAACAGGAGCAGGACCAGCAGGAGCACCAGCAGGACCACACCGCCAGCCAGGACGGCTTGCCAGTCCATGCCCGCAAGCCAGCCAAGCCCGATAGCGCCGGAACCGAAGAGGCCGGTCAGCCAAGACAGAAAGCCGGATTTCTCCTTGACCTTCTGTTCGACCTTTTCGGGAACAACGGGTTTGTCGACCGGCACCTTCACCTCGACAGTGACCGGCGGCGGAGTGTCGGGC
>NZ_RZQA01001440.1:0-840 GCF_004022915.1 Mesorhizobium sp. M7A.F.Ca.US.006.04.2.1 | reverse complement strand
GTCTTGCTTGCGTCCACGCGTTGATCCAGTATTGGGCATTTCATCCTCCAAAAGATTGCCATTCCAGACCCAACAACGCAGCCGGACTCTTCCGGTTCAATATCTGGAAACACCGATTTGGAACCGAATGCCATTCAGGGTATTGAATCCAGCCATGTATTCGAGTTCCGCATGCCGGCCGTAGAGGCCGCCCTCAGCAAAAAGCGCTCTCGGCGCCGGGACTCAGAATCTACCCCTACATATTCGCTGCCAGCATTTCGTCCGTTCCAGCTCTGCACCCTGACAGACGCCATACCTGTGGGCAGCAATTGGCTGTTCGAAATGAAGTTCGACGGGTATCGTGCCCAAGTCTCGATTTCCGGCTCTAAAGTTGTGGTCTACACCCGCAACGGCCACGACTGGACACGACAGTTCAAGGTGATCCTGGCGCCGCTTCAGGCTCTAACCAAAGACTCTGCACTGATCGACGGCGAGATTGTCGCGATCGACAGCCAGGGCCGCACCAATTTTTCCATGCTGAAAACCGGAATTGCCGCGGGCATGCCGCTCAAGTCTACGCCTTCGACCTGTTGGAAATGAATGGCGAAGACCTGTCGAACCGACCGCTTCTCGATCGCAAGGAGAGGCTGGAGTTACTCCTTGGAGACCGCGACGCTGGCGACAGCCTGCAGTTTTCCGGCCACATCGTCGACCGGGGCAGACAAGTCTTCGACGCCATGTGCGAGGGTGGCCACGAAGGCGTTATCGCCAAGCGCGCCGACAGCCGTTACATCGGCGACCGCACGACCAGCTGGCTCAAGATCAAATGCACCAAACGACAGGAATTCGTCGTTGTGGTTA
>NZ_RZQA01000143.1:0-9735 GCF_004022915.1 Mesorhizobium sp. M7A.F.Ca.US.006.04.2.1 | reverse complement strand
CTGCGTTTCGATGAAGAGGAGATCAAGCCGCTCGGCGCCGCGGAGCGAGCCGGCCTGATCCGCCATTTCCGCGCCGCGCTGGCGCACGCCGACATCGTCATCCTGTCCGATTACGGCAAGGGCATCCTGCTCGACGGCGTCGCCGGCGACTTGATCGCCATCTGCCGCGAGGCTGGAAAGCCGGTGCTGGTCGACCCTAAGGGCCGCGATTACGCGCGCTATGCCGGGGCGACCGCCATCACCCCCAACCGCAAGGAACTCGGCGAGGCCGTCGGCCATGCGGTGTTCGCCGATGACGAGATCGTGGCTGCCGCGCGCCAGCTGATTTCGGCACATGGTTTCGATTTCGTCGTTGCGACGCGCAGCGAAAAGGGCATGAGCGTGGTCGGCCCCGACGAGGCGCGCCACATCGCCACCCAGGCGCGCGAAGTGTTCGACGTTTCGGGCGCCGGCGATACGGTGATCGCGAGCTTCGCGCTGGCGCTGGCCGTAGGCGCCGATACGGTCATGGCCGCTTCGATCGCCAATGCCGCTGGTGGCGTCGTTGTGGGAAAACGCGGCACAGCGCGGCTGACGGTCGAGGAACTCACCGGCGCGCTGTTCCGTTCACATGGGCCGACCGCCCACAAGGACGCCATCCTCGACGCCACATCGGCCGCCCGCATGGTGGCGGCGTGGAAGGAAGAGGGCCTGAGCGTCGGCTTCACCAATGGTTGCTTCGACATCCTGCATGCCGGCCATGTCAGCTTGCTGCACGCGGCGCGAAGCCAGTGCGACCGGCTGGTGCTCGGCCTCAACAGCGATGCCTCGGTGCGGCGCCTGAAGGGCGCCGGCCGGCCGGTCAACGACCAGCACGACCGCGCCTGCGTGCTGGCAGCACTCGCCTCGGTCGACGCGGTCGTGGTGTTTGAGGAAGATACGCCGCTGGCGCTGATCGAAGCGCTGCTGCCCGACAT
This sequence comes from Mesorhizobium sp. M7A.F.Ca.US.006.04.2.1, assembly GCF_004022915.1. NCBI lineage: Bacteria > Pseudomonadati > Pseudomonadota > Alphaproteobacteria > Hyphomicrobiales > Phyllobacteriaceae > Mesorhizobium > Mesorhizobium sp. M7A.F.Ca.US.006.04.2.1. Next base: position 8,779 of record NZ_RZQA01000143.1, on the reverse strand, counting down.
ACTGGTCAAGGGCGCCGATTACACGGTCGATACCGTGGTCGGCGCCGATGTGGTGCAGAAGGCCGGCGGACGCGTCGTGCTGGTCGATCTCGTCGCTGGAAAAAGCACCACCAACACCATTGGCAAATTGCGCGCCGGCGGCACCACAAACTGAGGGTTTCATGTCCGACTTGAACGATTACCTTGTCCGCTCGGCGGCTGCCATATCAGCCATGGTCGAACGGGACCTGACCGGTGAGATGGAGCGGGCAGCGAGCGCGGTGGTGACGGCGCTTTCGTCGGGGAAGGCCTTGCTCATCGCCGGCAATGGCGGCTCGGCCAGCGACGCCATCCACATTGCCGGCGAACTGGTCGGCCGCTTTCTCAAGGAGCGCAAGGCCTACAATGTCATCGCGCTGCCGGCCAATGCGGCGGTGCTGACCGCCTGGGGCAACGACTATGGCTTCGACACGGTGTTTTCGCGCCAGGTCGAGGCGCATGGCGCGGCCGGCGGCGTGCTTCTGGCAATCTCGACCAGCGGCAATTCGCCGAGCATCCTCGCCGCCGCCGAACAGGCACGGAGGATGGACATGACGGTGATCGGCATGACCGGCGATACCGGCGGCAAGCTGAAACCTCTGTCCGATATTCTGCTCAACGTTCCGTCGACCTCGACGCCGATCATCCAGCAGGGGCATCTGTGCCTTTATCATCATCTGTGCGAGGTGGTCGAAGCGCGCCTCAGCAATGGCTGATCCCACGACCTCTGGCCGCTATCCGCTGGCTGAGCCGGGCCTGTGGGTCGAGCAGGTCGGCTCAAAGGTGTTCGCCGCCGGCTCTCCGGCGCTGTTCCTCGACCGCGACGGCACCATCAATATCGATACGGGCTATCCGGATGATCCTGGCGAAATGGTGCTGCGCGCGGATATAGCCGCGGTGATAGCCGCCGCCAACGGGGCCGGCATTCCCGTCATCGTCGTCACCAACCAGTCCGGCATCGCGCGCGGCTATTTCGGCTGGAGCGATTTCGCCGCCGTCAATGGCCGCGTGCTCGAACTGCTACGCGCCGACAATGCGTTCGTCGACATGGTCCTTGCCTGCGCCTATCACGAGGCGGGCTCCGGCCCGCTCGCGGCCGCAGATCATCCGATGCGCAAGCCCAATCCGGGCATGCTGCTGGAGGCGGCCAGGCGCCTCGGGCTCGATCTGCGGCGTTCGCTGATCGTCGGCGACAAGGAGGCCGACATGGAGGCGGGACAACGCGCCGGCCTCTCGCAGGGCTGGCTGGTGGACGGGCAAGCGGCTGTCCGACGGGGCTTCACAATTCGGCCTTGGTGCGACCGCGCGGACTTCGACGGCCTGCTCGCCGCAATAGCTGGACTTGGGGCCGCCTCGGGCGCGCCCTAACGGTCTATACCCGATCGTTGTCCCGCCAGGCTTCATAGAGCTTGGCCTCGGTGGCGAACGAATACACCATCACCAGCATCGAATAGACGAACCCGTGCCGGCCGCACAGGAAGTAGCGCTTGGCCAGGTAAAACTTCAGGAAGTTGCCAAGCGGCGACAGCACCAGTCTTATCAGGCCAGGCTTCTTGGCTCGTTCGACCAGCGTGGCGACCTTGAGGCTGGAGTAGGTGTTGGCTCTCGCCAGATCCTCGGCAATAGTCATTTCGCGGCGATGCAGCAGCACGCCATTTTCTATGGTGCCGGTTTCGCCCGGCACCTCGAACGACTCATGGACCCGCAGATTGAGGTCCATGGTTGCCTTGTCGCGCCGGAAAAGCCGCAGCAGCCTGTTGTGAAGCACCCAGCGGTGCGCATAGCCGTAACCCTTCAGCTTGTCGCGGCGCCTGATATACCATCCGTCGAAAGCGTCATTCCCAAGCTGCGTCACACTCATGATCGACTGCCTGAGAACGTCATCGATGGCCTCGTCGGCTTCAATCGAAAGGCACCACGGTTGGGTGGCCTGATCGAGCGCGAATTGCCGCTGACGAGGAAAGCCCGGCCAATCATTGTGAAACAGCCTTATCGGGTAGCCCTTGGCGATGAACGCATTGACGACGTCCAGAGTGCTGTCCGTCGAGCCTGAATCGACGACGATGATCTCGGCGCAGAAGTCGACGCTCTCCAGGCATTCGCCGATCATGTCGGCCTCGTTCATACAGATGACCAGCGCCGAAACCGGGCTAGAAAATCGAGTCATCGTCCCACCCCACGGCACACTGTTCTCGGAATTGGGCTGCCCTGCGCCACCTGTATTATGCAATCCCGAAAGCGCTATGCGCTTTTCCCAGGAAAACCGTTACACACTTTTTCTGGAATTGCTCTAGGAAACCAGCAAGGCGGCTACGGCAGGACATCCGGCTTCACAGAAGTGCCTATCGAACGCCAAAGCGGCGCTGATATGGCGAGGCGTTCAAGCCGCATCGGCGAAAGCCGGTTGCGGTTCACCGGCTCAAGGCTGTGCGAACGAGACCAAGCCTTCGTCCTTGACCCGGCGGATGGTGAGCGCTGTGCGCACCGTGTCGACATTCGGGGTCGAGGTCAGTTCCTCGATGACGAAGGTCTGGAAGGCGCCGAGGTCGCTCGCCACGCAATGCAGGAGGAAATCGGATTCGCCCGACACCATCCAGGCGTCGCGTACGATCGGCCAGCCGCGGGTGCGCTCGGCAAAGATGCGCAGCTCGGCATCGGCTTGATGATGCAGGCCGACCAGGCAGAAGGCAACGACATCAAGGCCGAGCGCTGGTGCGTTGAGCAGAGCGCGGTAGCCACGGATGATGCCGGCTTCCTCCAGGCGCTTGACGCGGCGCAGGCATGGCGGTGCCGAAATGCCGACGCGGTTCGACAGTTCGACATTGGTCATGCGGCCGTCGCCCTGCAATTCGCGCAGGATCTTCCAGTCGATGGCGTCGAGGTCGGCCTTGAGCGGCATGGGGGCTCTCGATCATGAGGGGCAACACGCAAGAATCTTGCGTGATTTTGTAATTAAACGACTTCGCTGTCCATTCCATCCTTCGCCCGGAATATTTCGCGGGATCCGCGGGCGACAGGGTGTGACAAAGCTTTCCGGGGACGAACTCCAACTTGCCTTGCTGGCGTCGTGGGCAACACTTACATTACGCGCGACAATGATCGAGTTTTCCATGCCGCAATTGCCGGCAGCCCTCCGCAGAGGCTTTAGATGACCACCAAGCACGCGCCCGTTCTCATCATCGGTTCCGGCCCGGCCGGCTATACGGCGGCGGTCTACGCCGCCCGCGCCATGCTGAAGCCGATGCTGGTCGCCGGCCTGCAGCAGGGCGGGCAGTTGATGATCACCACCGATGTCGAGAACTATCCCGGCTTCGCCGACCCGATCCAGGGTCCGTGGCTGATGGAGCAGATGCTGAAACAGGCCGAGCATGTCGGCACCGACATCATCAACGACATCATCACCGAGGTCGACCTCAACGTGCGACCGTTCCGTGCCAAGGGCGATTCCGGCACCACCTACACCGCCGACGCGCTGATCATCGCGACCGGCGCGCAAGCGAAATGGCTGGGCATCCCGACCGAGCAGGACTTTATGGGTTTTGGAGTCTCGGCCTGCGCCACCTGTGACGGCTTCTTCTACCGGGGCAAGGATGTCGCGGTGATCGGCGGCGGCAATTCGGCGGTGGAAGAGGCGCTCTATCTGTCCAATCTCGCCAAGAGCGTGACGGTGATCCACAGGCGCAGCGATTTTCGCGCCGAACGTATCCTGCGCGAGCGGCTTCTGAAGAAGGACAATGTCCGCGTCATCTGGGACACGATCGTCGACGAGATCACCGGTCGGCCCGGCAAGACGCCGCTGCCGCCCTCGGTCGTGGGGCTGAAGCTCAAGCATGCGGTGACCGGCGAGGTGTCGCACCTCAAGATCGACGGCGTGTTCGTGGCCATCGGCCATGCGCCGGCGGTTGAACTGTTCGCCGGCAAGCTCAAGCAGAAGCCGAACGGCTATCTGTGGACGGCGCCGGATTCGACCCGCACCGATGTGCCGGGCGTGTTCGCGGCCGGCGATGTGACCGACGATATCTACCGCCAGGCGGTGACGGCAGCGGGGCTTGGCTGCATGGCCGCACTCGAGGCGGAGAAGTATCTGGCCGGCATCGAAGTGCATCGCGAAGCGGCCGAGTAGAGAGTTCAGAGAGCGGCTTAGAAACGCCGTGTAAAAGCCTGATTTTTCATTCAGACGCCAAAACAGAACGAGGGGAATCATGGCGTTGGACTGGGACAAGCTACGCGTGTTTCACGCTGCGGCGGAGGCGGGGTCGTTTACCCATGCGGCCGAGACATTGCATCTGTCACAATCGGCGATCTCGCGGCAGGTCAGCGCGCTCGAGCATGATGTCGGCGTGCCGCTGTTCAACCGCCACGCCCGCGGGCTGGTGTTGACCGAGCAGGGTGAGATGCTGTTTCGCACGGCGCATGACGTGCTGATGAAACTGGAGACCATCAAGTCCCGGCTGACCGAGACCAAGGATCGCCCGTCGGGCGTGCTGCGGGTGACGACGACGGTGGGGCTGGGCGCCGGCTGGCTAACCGAGCGGGTGCAGGAATTCATCGAACTCTATCCTGAAATCAGCCTGCAGTTGATCCTCGCCAACGAGGAGCTCGATCTCACCATGCGCCAGGCCGATTGCGCCATTCGGCTGCGCCAGCCGCAGCAGCCGGACCTGATCCAGCGCCGCCTGTTCACCGTGCATTTCCACCTCTACGCGGCCCCATCCTATGTCGCCAAGCATGGCAGGCCGTCTTCCGTCGCCGAGCTGAAGGCCCATCGCATCGTCACCTTCGGCGTGCCGGTGCCGTCGCATCTGTCGGAGCTGAACTGGCTGGAAACGGTCGGTGATTTCGAAGGCGGACAAAGGGTGCCGACGCTGCAGATCAACGACATATTGTCGATCAAGCGGGCGGTGCAGGGCGGTGCCGGTATCGCCATGCTGCCCGACTATGTGATCAGCAAGGACTCCGACCTCGTGCAGCTGCTGCCGGAGACCGAGGTGCCGTCTTTCGACACCTATTTTGCTTATCCGGACGCGATGAAGAACCAGGCCAAGCTGCACGTGTTCCGGGACTTTATCATCGCCAAGGCGAGAAGCTGGTCATTCTAAGGACATGTCGATTGCCTGGCCCGACCTGAGCCTCAACATGCCCTGAGACGGCGCTGCCGGTTTCACCTACCCCCGCCAGGGCGACAGTCGAGGCAACCAGCCGGGTACGTTGCGGCGGTAGGCGTCGTATTCGGCGCCGTACCGGTGAGCCAAAGTCGGCTCCTCGTAGAACCGCACGAAAGAGCCCATGGCGATCGCGCCGATGACCGCATAAGCGGCCAGCGTCCAGCTCGAGAACAGCAATGCCTGGCCGAGGATGATCGACAGCACGGCGACATACATCGGGTTGCGGACATGACGGTAGATGCCGCCGATCACCAGCCTCTCGGTTGGCGCGACCGGAGCGGGCGTGCCGAGGCCCTCAAGCGCGAATCGACCGAAGGCATGCAGCAGTGCTGCGATCGCGACGGCGATCAGAAGCCCGCCGACAGGGACAAAGCCCGGCAGACCAGACCACGGCAAGCCCCAGCGATCTGTCAACAGCCATGGCACCAGCCCGGCAACCACGCAGGGCGCCGCGATGAAGAAGGCCGCACTGCCGGCGATCGCCGAAAACGTCCGCATTGGCTGCCTCCTCCCCGATTGCCTTAGAAATGCACGCCTGCTGCCTGCTTCCACATCATTGCCCGGTTTTGGCATTTTGAACCGAAAGCCAGCCGAGATCGGCGATTCTGTAGTTGCAATTGCCCGATTCGGCGGCCCATTTCGACGATTCTGCTGGTCCTATTGGCTTCTGGAATGGGTTAGACCACAGCCTGCGTCTTTTTGCATGCGTGTGTTGCAAAATAGATGCTTGTTTCTTGGGCATGATGAGCACATATATAGATCATCTCCTGGGCGCGTTCTCCTCCCATTAGCGCCCTCGAGTGTTCCCCTCTGGAGGTTAGCCTTAACAGGCACTCCAATCAAACTCAGCCGGATCTTCATTGATCCGGCTTTTTTGTTGCCTGTGTTCTGTTGGGCCGGCAAAAAATTCCATCACAATTGCCACGTAACGGTGACATGTAACCTCTGGTAACATAGCCCGGGCGCCCGCGACCTGCTATGTGGATCATAGGACGCGGTGTGGTTCGGACGGGAGATGGGGGCATCACTCGTACGGCCCGGGCTCAGGCGGCTACCGCGTCCGAACCGTTTTTCCGCCGAACTCGGCGGCACCAAATGCGGCGGACCTGCCGTTTTACCTCCCAAGGAAACGGTCCGCGAACAAAACGACGTCCGGTCCCCGCCGGACGTCGTTTTCTTTTGTCCCCCTCGAATCAGGTTCGAGAGGAACGCTACGCCATCAGGCAGCCTTGCCGTTGGTGTTCATCGCCTCGTCGGCCAGACGGCCGGTGAGTTCGGCCATGTGGTCGAAGACGGCACGGTAGCTGGCGACGCCCGCGGTCGCCGAGCGCAACTCGATGATCAGGTCGCCGATCTCGGCTTGCGGCATGGTTGCCTCGACGACATCCCATCCTGGCCAGCCAGGCCGCGCGTCGTAGCCGAGTATCTGGCCGCGCCGTTGCGGGATGAGAGCGATGATCTTCGAGGTGGCGTCGGAGGGTGTGACGATCTCGACCTTCATCACAGGCTCCAGGAGCACCGGCAAGCACGCGGCCATGCCTTCCTTCATTGCCAGCCTGGCCGCCATCTGGAAGGCCATGTCGGAGGAATCGACCGCATGGTAGGAGCCGTCCGACAGGTTGACTGCGACATCCACGACCGGAAAGCCCAGCGGCCCGGATTTCAGATAGTCGCGCACCCCGGTCTCGACCGACTGGATGTAGGTCTTGGGCACGACGCCGCCGGTGATGGTGTCGGTGAACTGGAAGCCGGAGCCGCGCGGCAGCGGCTTGATCTCGATCACCACGTCACCGAACTGGCCATGTCCGCCGGACTGTTTCTTGTGACGGCCGCGCTGTTGCGCCGATTTGCGGATCGTCTCGCGATAGGGCACCGCCGGCGGATGGCCTTCGACCGGTATCTGGTTCTTGCCTTCCAGCCGCTCGCGCACCACGCGCAGATGCATCTCGCCATGGCCCGACAGCACGGTTTCAGCCGAGTCCTGGTTGTGGCGCAGGCTGAGCGAGGGGTCCTCCTCGGCCAGCCGCTGGATGGCAGCCGACATCTTCACTTCGTCCTTGCGCTCCTTGGGGCGGAGCGCGAAGGCGAAGACCGGCTGCGGCGGCTCGAACTGGACGAGCGGCTTGATGCCGCCCTTGGCCGAACTCAGCGTCTGGCCGGTCTTGACCTCGTCCAGCTTGCCCAGCGCGACCGTATCGCCGGCCTTGGCGCTGGAGAGCTTGGACTGGTCCTTGCCGAGCATCCGGTAGATGCCGGAAACCTTGGCCGTGTCGCCGCCGGGCAGCCAGAGTTCGGAACCGTCGACGACCTGGCCGGAGAGGATGCGCGACACCGACAGCTTGCCGCCATGCGAGGTGTGGATGGTCTTCATCACCTGGACCAGGGTAGCCGCGCCGTCGGGTGCACCGAGCCGCTTGCGGGTCGCCTCGATGTCGGGCGCGTCGTGGCGGATCGCCTTCAGGAGACGCAGCACGCCGTTGCCTTTCTCGGCGGTGCCGATCAGCACCGGCGTCACCGCGCCGTCGCGCAGGTCGGCGGCGAGATCGTCGAAGATCGCGTCCTTTGGCGGTTCGATCTCCTCGAGCAGCTGTTCCATCAACTGGTCATCATGGTCGGCCAGCGTCTCCAGCATCGAGAAACGCGCTTCGAGCTCGCGCGCCTTCTCGTCGCCGGGAATCTGCGCCACCTCGCTTTCGGCATATTCGCGATAGATGTAGGCGCGCTCCAGCGCCAGGTCGATCGAACCAATGACGACGCCGTCCTTGCGCAGCGGAATCTGGCGCAGCAGCAATGGCACGGCACTGGCCGGCTGCAGCATCTTCAGCGTGTCTCGCACGCCGGTGATTGCCTTGTCGACCTTGTTGAGAAACAGGATGCGCGGCACGCCGAGATCGTCGAGCTTGCGCATGATCAGTTGCAGGGCAGGGATCTTCTTTTCATCGGCCTCGGCCACGACCACCGCGAGGTCGCAGGCGGCCAGCACCGGTTCGGCTTCGAAAGAGAATTCGATGGAGCCGGGACAGTCGACGAAGGTGATCTGCTCGCCCATGAATTCGGTGGTGGCGATCGTCGCCTCGACGCTCATGGCGTGGGCGCGCGCCTCGGGCGAATGATCTGAAACGGTGTTGCCTGATGAAACGGGATTTTGTCGGGGAATTGAGCCCGTACGGGCCAATATGGCTTCGAGAAGTGTCGTCTTACCGCTTGCGAAGGGACCGACTATGGCAATGCATTTCGGTCCCGTGCGTCGTCCTCCGGCGCGAGTACCCATGACTGACCTCCACTCAGGCGTTTCCCGCAGGACCGACTGGCATGCATGGTTCAGGCGTGGTCAATCGGTCCTGAGCGGCGGCCGGCCTGTTCGACCGTCGCGGGCGGGGTTCTTTTCAAGTCCACCTGCCCAAAGCCATCGTCCCACTTGTTTGCCGGCAGGGCAAGGAAAATAGAAATCCTTTGCTCGGCCGTGGACCCGTGCTGGCCATATAGGGGGCTGGCAGCCGGAAGCTGTTGCACGTCGGCCGATATCGGCGGAAACTGAAGCAGGCGACCCGTCGCCCGCTGTTTTGAAGGACCATCGACCCATGAAGATCATTGCC
>NZ_RZQA01001439.1:0-841 GCF_004022915.1 Mesorhizobium sp. M7A.F.Ca.US.006.04.2.1 | reverse complement strand
TCTCCGCCGCGGTCGGCGCATCCGTCGCCGTCAGCGGCGGCATCGGCTTCGTCGGCATCGTGGTGCCGCATCTGCTGCGCCTGCTGATTGGTCCGGACAATCGCTATCTGCTGCCGGCGTCGGCGCTGCTCGGCGCCTCGCTGCTGCTTCTGGCCGATGCGGTCGCACGCACTATCGTTGCGCCGGCCGAACTGCCGATAGGCATCGTCACCGCGGTAGCGGGCGCGCCGTTCTTCCTTTGGATCCTGCTGCGCAAGCGCGGCGTGGTTGATTTGTGAGGCTTGATGATCGAGGCAAAGGATGTTTCGGTTGATATCGCCGGCAAGCCTATCGTCAGTGGTGTCGATTTCCACGCGCGGCCCGGCGAGATCGCCGCCATCGTCGGCCCCAATGGTTCGGGCAAGACGACCTTCCTCAAAGCGCTCTCCGGCGAGCTCGCCTATACCGGCCGCGTTGCCCTCAACGGCCGAGATCTCTCGCCGATGAAGCCGGCCGAGGCAGCCGTCCATCGCGCGGTGCTGCCGCAGGCGACGACGCTGTCGTTCCCGTTCACCGTGCGGGAAGTGGTCAAGCTTGGTCTTGTCGGCGGCCGTTCGGGCGCCTTGCCGGGCGAGGATGCGCGGCTGCCGGAACGGGCGCTGGCGCGTGTCGATCTCGACGGCTTTGCCGGCCGTTTCTACCAGGAGCTTTCCGGCGGGGAGCAACAGCGCGTTCAGTTGGCGCGCGTGCTGTGCCAGGTCTGGGCGCCGGTGCTCGACGGCAAGCCGCGCTTTCTGTTCCTCGACGAGCCAGTGTCCAGCCTCGACATCAAGCACCAGCTGATCATCATGAACATTGCCCG
>NZ_RZQA01001438.1:0-843 GCF_004022915.1 Mesorhizobium sp. M7A.F.Ca.US.006.04.2.1 | reverse complement strand
ACCGTACACAACGCGCCTTCCTCTGCCGCTGCGGCCATTCCGCCAACAAGCCGTTCTGCGATGGCACGCACAAGAAAGTGGGGTTTGTCGGGTAGGTTGGCGCTTCGGCCAACGCTGCCAATCTCCGCCTTGGCCCAGCGCTCGCAGCTTTATCGACCCGCCCGCATCGGCTAAAGGCAGGGGCAGACAGACTTCCCAGCCGGACCGCCGCCAAAAATGACAGCCAAGACCAAGCCAAAACCGTTGTTCCTCGGGATCGACACCGGCGGCACCTATACCGATGCCGTGTTGTGGTCTGAAACGGAAGGCCCGCAAGAAGGGCCGAACAAGGGCAAGGTGCTGGCCAAGGCCAAGGCGCTGACCACCAGGCATGATCTTGCCGTCGGCATTTCCGGCGCCGTCGACGCGGTGCTGCAGAAAGCCGGAACCGATCCGGCTGATATCAAGCTGGTGTCGATGTCGACGACGCTTGCCACCAACGCGCTCGTCGAGGGCCAGGGCGGCCGCGTCGCGCTGGTGATGATCGGCTTTTCCGAGGGCGACCTCGCCCGCGACGGGCTGAAGGCCGCGCTCGGCACCGATCCGGTGGTTTTTTGTCCGGGCGGCCACGACGTGCATGGCAATGCCGCCAAGCTCGATCTGTCCGGACTGGAAGCGGCGCTGCCGGAACTCGGCGCCTCGGTGTCCGGCTTTGCCGTCTGCGCCTACTTCGCCACCCGCAATCCGGCGCATGAGATCGCCGCCCGCGAGTTGATCCGCGACAAGTCCGGCCTGCCGGTCACATCGAGCCACGAGCTGTCGGCCAAGCTCGGCGGCCCGCGCCGGGCGCTGACCACTTTGCTC
>NZ_RZQA01001437.1:0-844 GCF_004022915.1 Mesorhizobium sp. M7A.F.Ca.US.006.04.2.1 | reverse complement strand
CCGCCAGACCTTTTCCTTGTAGACGATGCCGCGCGAGGAGAAGAACAGCACCGGCGTATGGGTGTTAGCGACGAACAGCCGGGTGACGAAATCCTCTTCCTTGGTCGACATGCCGGAGCGGCCCTTGCCGCCGCGGCGCTGCGCCCGGTAGAGCGACAGCGGCACGCGCTTGATGTAGCCGGAATGGCTCACCGTCACGACCATGTCTTCGCGCTGGATCAGATCCTCGTCTTCCATGTCCGAACCGCCGTCGGTGAGCTCGGTGCGGCGCGGCGTGCCGAACTCGTCGCGCACGGCGGCAAGCTCGTCCTTGACGATCTGCTGGACGCGCGCGCGGGAAGACAAAATGTCCAGATAATCGATGATTTCGGCGCCGATCGTGTTCAACTCGTCGGCGATCTCGTCGCGGCCGAGCGCGGTCAGGCGCTGCAGGCGCAGCTCGAGGATGGCGCGCGCCTGCTCCTCGGACAGATTGTAGGTACCGTCCTCGTTGATCCGGTGGCGTGGATCATCGATCAGGAGGATCAGAGATTCCACGTCGCCAGAGGGCCAGCGCCGCTCCATCAACTGCTCACGCGCCGTCTGCGGATCCGGCGCGGTGCGGATCAGCTTGATGACTTCGTCGATGTTGGCGACTGCGATAGCGAGACCGACCAGCACATGGGCGCGATCGCGCGCCTTGCGCAGCAGGAACTTCGTCCGCCTTGTGATCACCTCCTCGCGGAAGGCGACGAAAGCCTTCAGCATATCGGTCAGGTTCATCACTTCCGGCTTGCCGCCATTCAGCGCCACCATATTGGCGCCGAAAGAGGTCTGCAGTGGCGTGAAGCGGTAGAGCTGGTTG
>NZ_RZQA01001436.1:0-846 GCF_004022915.1 Mesorhizobium sp. M7A.F.Ca.US.006.04.2.1 | reverse complement strand
ACTAACAACCGAAGTCGATCTCCAAGTCAAAGAGCGGCGGGCCGCGCCCGCCGCTCTTTGACTTGGAGATCGACTTCGGTTGTTAGTTGTTGCCGAAGAGGTTGCGGTCGGCACCTTGCGGAGCAGACTTCTGGGTGGTGTCACCCGACGAGTTCAGCAGCTTGTAGACCGGCGAACCGGTGTTGCGTACCGAAGAGGTGCGCGTGCTGTCGACCGAAGTCGTGGCGGCAGGCTGATTGGCACCATTGGAGCCAAAGTTGTCGCTGCCGGCGAAGGCATTGCCGGTGATGGCCAGAACGGCGGCGGCAGCAATAAGGATCTTGTTCATTTTAGTCTCCTGAATTCTGGATTTCGCCAGGACGGCAGACACAGCTGCCGTCGGTTGCGAAATTGGTTGTTAGCGACCGAAGAGGTTACGGTCGCTGCCCTGAGCGGGCGTCTGGGCAGCCGGTTCCGAGGTCTTGGTGGAAGCCGTGTACGACTGGTCCACAGCGGCGGCAGGCTGGTTCGGGCCGTTCGAACCGTAGTTGTCGCTGCCCGCGAAAGCGCTGCCGGTGATGGCCAGAACGGCGGCGGCAGCAATGAGGATCTTGTTCATCTTGAATACTCCTGAATGTCTGAATTTCGCCAGGGCGGCGGGCGAGCCCGCCGTCGACCGGAAAACTGGGAATCGGCTGTTAGTTGTTGCCGAAGAGGTTGCGGTCAGCACCCTGGGCAGGCGCCTGAGCAGCCGGTTCCGACTTCTTGGTCGAAGCGGTGTACGAGCTGTCGACAGCAGTGGCTGCCGCGGCGTTCGAACCGTAGTGGTCGCTACCAGCGAAGGCGCTGCCGGAAATGGCCAGAAGG
>NZ_RZQA01001435.1:0-846 GCF_004022915.1 Mesorhizobium sp. M7A.F.Ca.US.006.04.2.1 | reverse complement strand
TGTCTGGACCTATCGTGAACTGGACAGGCGGGCCAACCAGTTCGCCCGCCTGCTGGTCAAGCGCGGCGTGAAGCCGGGCGACCGCATCGGGCTCATCCTCGACCGCTCGGCGGAGACCTATGTCGCGCTGCTCGCCGTGATGAAGGCGGGCGCTGCCTTCGTGCCGCTGGCGACCGCCTTTCCCGAGGAGCGGATGGCGCTCATCATCGAAGACGCCGGCGTCAGCCTGATCGTCACCATCGCCGCCTATGCGTCGCGCGCCGGCCAACTGCCGGTTCCGCACCTGCTGATCGACAGCACTGCCACCGAAATCACCAAACAGTCCGACGCGCCGCTGAAGCCGCATGCGAAGGCCGCTTCAGCGGACGACACCTGCTACATCCTCTACACGTCGGGCACCACCGGCAAGCCCAAGGGCGTCGTCATCAAGCACCAGAGTTTCGTCAATTTCATCCGCGTCGCCGCCGCCTCCTACGGCTACCGGCCGGGCGACCGCGTCTACCAGGGCATGACGATCGCCTTCGACTTTTCCTCCGAAGAGATCTGGGTGCCGTTCGTCGCCGGCGCAACCGTGGTGCCGGCACCCGGCCAGATGCCGCTGGTGGGCGAGGAACTCGCCGATTTCCTGCGGCTCCATGACATCACCTGCATCGCCTGCAGCCCGACGCTGCTGTCGTCGATGACATCGGATGTGCCCAGCCTGCGCACGCTGCTGGTCGGCGGCGAGGCCTGTCCGCACAATCTGGTGGTGCGCTGGTCGAAGCCGGGGCGGCAGATCCTGAACACCTATGGCCCGACCGAGGCGACCGTCACCGCCACCATGGGCGCGCTGACGCCGGACAGTCC
>NZ_RZQA01001434.1:0-848 GCF_004022915.1 Mesorhizobium sp. M7A.F.Ca.US.006.04.2.1 | reverse complement strand
GTCCAAGGTTGCATCCCAACAAAAAAGCCCGCCACCTTTCGGCGGCGGGCAGTCTCACAGGGGGAAAACACACTGAACGGGAACAGTGCCCCCTTCGAAGCTCGTTGATGCGAGAATGTTCCAGCGCGTCCGCCAGAATAGTTGAAAGCTCACATGGGAGATCGCATGCTCTATGGGATGCGATTTTCAAACTGGCCACACAAACTGGCTATGGTCGCCTCTGGAACGACGTTCTCTGCCGTACGGCGTTCCTTGAGAGCCCGCCTAGCTGCCCCTTGATCTGACTGTTTCAATCGCTCTTTGTCTGACGACGGTTCCCTCATGGGTCGTCTCTCCAGGCTCGGCTCCGTCCCCAACCATCTCCGCCAGCCGGCTGAGGAAGTCCACCAAAGCAGCTTGCGGCTCGTCGATTTCGCCGACGACGACCGAAATGCCCCAACGTCCAAGCACGGCCTCCTCCACAGGGTTTCGGCTGGTCATGAAGATGAACGACGGCGGGCGATCTTTCTCATAGCCGGACCGATGCCACGTCTGCCAGAGACGGTGCAGCAACAACCGAATGTTTGGGTCGGAAAGGCTATAGCCAATGAAGAGGATCGTGCTGCCGAGTGCATCCGAGCGAAAACGCACGTCCAGCGGAGAATTGAAGGAGAGACGATCAAGGTAGTCCGTTTCGGTGAGGACGAGGGAAGAATCCTCGTCGAAATCACCATGGAATTTGACGATGTGGGTAACGCCTTGGCGGGCCTGCGCTACATCGCGTGCATTGGCCACTTTCACGTAGTCCCGACCGTATATTTCATAAGCCAGTTCCAGGTTACGGTCATAATTGGTTGTGTATATGACAG
>NZ_RZQA01001433.1:0-850 GCF_004022915.1 Mesorhizobium sp. M7A.F.Ca.US.006.04.2.1 | reverse complement strand
ACGCTGCTGTGGGCGCTGAAGAACGACGGCAAGGACAAGCCAGGTTTTGGCGACGTGGTCCATGCGCTCGCCTCGGGTCGCACCTCGGTGGTCATCGACCCGGCCTTCGACAAGACCTTCTACAAGCTTGCCGGCTACCGCAATCTCGGCCGTCGCGCCGTGCGCATCGACATCCTGGAACGGCTGGCGGATCTGATCCGCCCGGCGACCAACTGGAAGCCCGGTCTCGGCCAGCGCCCGGACGGCGCCTATGACGGCCAGTCCTTCATGGTGACGCCGCCGATGATGTCGATCCTCGGCGCCACCGCGGACGACAGGGAAGAGATCCTCAAAGGTCTCGGCTACCGTGCCGGGCCGAAGCCGGCCGTCGAGGTCAAGGCGCGGCTCGAAGCACAGGACAATGCCGCGCGCGAAGCAGGGATGGCGAAGCTTGCGGCGGAAGAGGCGGGACGAGCCGAGGAGGCCAAGGCGGCGGACGCCGCAGCAGAGGCAGCAGTCGAAGGGTCGGAGCCGGCATCGGACGCAGTGGCCGTTTCGGAAACGGCGACCGAAATGACCTCCGACGCCGCGGCGGAACCTGCTGCGCCTGCCGTGGAAGAACAGGCGGACGCTCCGGTCGAAACCGTGCAAGACGAAGCGCCTGTTGCCGAGGCTGCTGCTGAACCGGCGCCGGTTGAACCGCAGGCAGAGGCTGAAGCTGCCGAGACTGAAGCCGCAGCGGCAGAAGAAGTTGCACCGGCCGAGCTGGTGTCAAATGCCGCGCCGGCAACGGACGCCGCGCCGGACGAAACCGTGACGGTGACTGAAGCAGCCACCGGGGAACCCGCTCCGGAAGCCGAAGCGCCAAAAC
>NZ_RZQA01001432.1:0-851 GCF_004022915.1 Mesorhizobium sp. M7A.F.Ca.US.006.04.2.1 | reverse complement strand
ACCTATGCCCGTCTCGGTGGCGAAATCATCGCCTCGCAGCTTCGCGACGTTGGCATCGATCTGGAAATCATTCCGGTCGAATGGGCACAGTGGCTGGACCAGGTGTTCACCAAGAAGGATTACGACCTGACGATCGTCTCCCACACCGAGCCCAACGACATCGATATCTATTCGCGCAAGGATTATTACTTCAACTACGACAACCCGGCCTTCGACAAGGTGATTGCCGATCTCGGCGTCACCTCCGACGAAGCCAAGCGCAAGGAATTGCTGGGGCAAGCGCAGAAGATCCTGGCCGACGATGCGGTGGTCGGCTTCCTCTATGAATTGCCGAAGATCGGCGTCTGGGACGCCAACCTGCAAGGGCTGTGGGAAAACGCCCCGATCCAGGCCAATGATTTGACCAAGGTGAAGTGGAGCGAGTGATCCCTCACCTTCCATGACCGCCTACCTCCTAAAACGCCTCGCCATCGCCATCGCCACGCTGGTGCTGGCTTCCATGGTGGTGTTCGCCGTCCTGGAGATCCTGCCCGGCGATCCGGCGCGGCTAATGCTGGGCATGAATGCCAGTGCCGACCAGGTCGAGTTGCTGCGCAACCAGATGGGCCTCAACGCGCCGCTGGCTTGGCGCTATCTGCACTGGACGGGCGGCCTGCTCAGCCTCGATTTCGGCCGCTCCTACACCTATTCGGTGCCGGTCATCGATCTGGTGCGCGAGCGGCTGGCCGTCTCGCTGCCGCTGGCGCTGATTGCGCTTGCGCTCTCCACCCTCATCGCGATTCCCGTCGGCCTGTTTTCCGCCAGCCGGCGTGGACGGGCCGGTGATACGATTTCCATGGGCGCCGCACAGC
>NZ_RZQA01001431.1:0-854 GCF_004022915.1 Mesorhizobium sp. M7A.F.Ca.US.006.04.2.1 | reverse complement strand
ATACTGCACTGGAGGCTCGCTCAGATATTTGCGGGTGTTCGGATCGCCCTGCTTGCTGTCGGCGAGGCGACGCTGGATCTCGGCGGCACGGCCCTTGTCGGAATCGGCCGGTGTCCATGCCGGCGGGTGGCTCGAGCCTGACTCCGCCATCGCCCTTTTCACCGAGGCCGGATCGGTTTGCACGTCGTCGACGATCTCCGACTGATAGGCCGGGTCGTTCTGATGGGCGGTGGCATCGGCGCGCAAGCGGGCGCGGCGCTGCTCGGGCGATTCGGGCCATTCGGCGCTCGCCGTCTCGATGCTGTCCTGCGGGGCCGGCAGCGCTTCCTTCTGGCCGGGCGCCGGCTTTACAAGCGTCGGACGCGGCTTGTAGTCGATCTGTTCCTTGCGCTTCGGCGCAAATGAAAAGGCGCCTGAAATATCGCCGGCCAGCTGTTCGCCGGCGGTCTTGTCGGTGCCGTAGGTCGGAGAGCCCATGCAGCCGGACAAAGCGAGGCCCGACGCGACAAGCGGCGCCAGCAGCGCCAGGCGCGCATTATATCTCTCGGTCATGCCAAAAAGTCCCACTCTAGACAGCCTCTCGATTGCCACCAGCCTTCTGGCCGGTCCCCATCGTCCAAGCACTTGCGACGGAAATCCGGCGACAATTTGTCTTCCGGAGTTTCGCGTGTTTACCTCAACCACTCGTTAAGGGCAACGCGCGGGCGGTTTTCACCCGCCCGGCGTGGCATTTGTGCACCGATCAAGCTGGCCGGCCTGTCAAAGCCGGCCAAGCGCCTTCAATTCATGCAGCACCGCCGCATCCCTGGCCGAAACATCCGGGAATTCCGGATCCTGGCCGATATCGGCGGGTG
>NZ_RZQA01001430.1:0-855 GCF_004022915.1 Mesorhizobium sp. M7A.F.Ca.US.006.04.2.1 | reverse complement strand
ATTAACCACCAGGCCGCGGTGCTTCAGTCGCAGCCAGCGGCGTCCTCACGGCTCCAGGGCTTCGAGCCCCGCAGGAGCCGTATACCGGCTGCCGTCATAGCGTAGCCGGTAGGTTTGGCTCACGGACTTGCCGGGATGGGACTGGCACTCGCCATCCTTGTCGGGCAACGGATTGTCGGTATCCATTCGCTCGACCACCGTTATGTCGTGGTAGCCATGATGTTTGGCCGGGCTCATCGCCAGGCTAACCCGACTGGTATGGAAGGATCCGGCGCAATTGGTATCACCCTCGCCGCCATTGCCGGCCACGACCAGGCCATCGAGCACCATCCTCAGGGAATCGCCATCGACGGCATAGAGCCGCAGGTCGGTTTCACTGAACGGATTAGGCAGCGAATTGTTTGCCATTTCGATGCGCAGGCCAAAGGCAGTAACATCGGGCGCCAGCGCATAGCGGCCGGTATCAAGCTCCACCTGGCGGATGGCGATGGCATCATCATTCATCAGCCCGGGCTGGAGCAGGCGCTGGCGCACCTGCCAGCTCTTCCTGTCGACAATCAAAAGCTCGATATCGCCGGCATGCGCGTAGTCGCTGGGTTGGGACCCGTCCATCAGCGGCACTGCGACCAACAGCAGGTCGTCATGGGCGGGCCAGATCTTGCAAACCAGCCCTGGCGGATCGCCATACGCGAATGTCAGGGCAATGCTGGTGTGGGGTTCGAGCGTGAACGAGGTGCCGTCGGCGCTCTTTCGAGCTTTGGGATAGGCCTGCTGCACCAAGGCGGCGGCATCGCCGCAATCGCCGGCCACGGCCCAGGCGGGCGACAGGCTGGCCGCGGCAAGGCCAAGGAAGAG
>NZ_RZQA01000142.1:0-9774 GCF_004022915.1 Mesorhizobium sp. M7A.F.Ca.US.006.04.2.1 | reverse complement strand
ATCCGGCTGTCGGACCTGCAAGGAAGCCATCCCAATGAACGTATTGCCCATCCCTGCTTCGGGACTGCCTGACGGCGCGGTAATGCCGAACCATACGCTGTCCATCGTCGTCCCCATGTACAACGAGGCCGAAAATGTCGAGCCGCTGCTGGCACGGATCCACCAGGCGATGGAAGGCTACGACCAGCCCTGGGAGGTCGTGCTGGTCGATGACGGCAGCACCGACGCGACGGTGAGCGAGATCAGGCGCCTTGCAGTGCATTACGGCTCGCATGTGCATGCGGTCGAGCTGGTGCGCAACTACAAGCAGACCGCCGCGATGCAGGCCGGCATCGACGCGGCGCGCGGCGACGTCATCGCCACGATCGACGGCGACCTGCAAAATGATCCCTACGACATTCCGCGCATGGTCTATCGCCTGCTGAGCGAGGATCTCGACCTGGTGGTCGGCTGGCGCAAGGACCGCCAGGAAGGGTTTTTCATGCGCAGGCTGCCCTCGCGCATCGCCAACGCGCTGATCGCGCGCGTCACCGGCGTGCGCCTCAAGGACTATGGCTGCAGCCTTAAGGTCTATCGCGGCAACGTCATCCGCAGCGTCAAGCTCTACGGCGAGATGCACCGCTTCATCCCGGCATGGCTGGCCACGGTGACGACCCCGAGACGCATCGCGCAGGAGGTGGTGACGCACCATGCCCGCATCCACGGCCAGTCCAAATACGGCATTTCGCGCACCTTCAGGGTCGTGCTCGATCTGGTGTTCATGTACTTCTTCATGCGCTATCGCACACGGCCGGGACATTTCTTCGGCGGCATCGGCATCGTGCTTGGCGCGCTGGGTTCGCTGATCCTTGCCTACCTGCTTTGCCTGAAGCTGTTTTTCGCCGAAGACATCGGAACGCGCCCGATGCTGTTCACCGGCTTCTTCCTGCTCATCGCCGGGGTGCAGATGGTGACGTCGGGCGTGCTGGCGGAAATGCTGGCACGCGTCTATCACGAGGCGAACGGAGCATCGGCCTATGTCGCGCGGCTACGGCCGCCGGCCGGCGACAATGACGGCTGGCACGCCCCGGGCCGACCATCGTGACCTGATCGGAATGCCACGGAGGTCCGCGCCTAACGAACGCATGGCGGTTGGAGGGCAAGAGGCAAAGCGCAACGTCTGCGCAAACCTCCCGCCCTCCACTCGCGCCCCCCCGGCAAAGACCCGGCAGCAGTCAAATCGGCCGCGCTTCAGGTCTGATGGCTTAGTAACGCGAACGGCAGCTGGCGCGCTGGCCGAAACCGCTCGGACCACATATCCAGGGCGAATGACCCAGGAGCGGGCCGCCATTGCCCAGACTGTAGGAGACCTTCACCGTCGCCGGCCTGCCGACCCGCTGCGGCCGCACGAAGGCCGCATAGGCCTCCTCCCTCGTACGCGTCACGTTGGTCATCTTGGTGAGCGGTTTGCGGTTGATCAGATGCAGCCGCTTGTCCTTGGCGTAGTGCACCCTCTGGCCAAGCGAATGAACCACGGGCTTGGTGCCGATCGAGCTCGTCTTGGTGGCATCCATGCTTTGGCAACCGGACATCATCGAGATCAATGCAACCGCGGCAAATGCACAGGCATGTTTCTTGCCGAGCCTTGCCCCTCTTTCCATTATTTTGTTCATCGCTATCCCCTGCCATGAAATACAAGTCGCTGGAGCGCGGAGATATATTGCTCTTATTTGCTTTCCGCACCACGCGAGTGACCCATCGCCACTCACATCATGAGCTGTATATTAGGGGAGACTTATTAAATATCATGCAAACGATATGATGAGCGCGGTCTTTCGGCACTCGACCGGATATTATTAAAATTTGACCTTTTGGGCCCGTGTCTGGCCCTGCTACAGCTTGCCGGCCGGCTATCAAGGCAAATGCGGTTCAGGGGAGTTGTTTGCGCACGGACGCCTGTCGGCGTCAGCGTGGCGGATTCCAGGCGGGGTCAAGATGGAATGTGCGGGTTCCGCTCCCGCCGCGCCCGGCTCCGGAAACCGGGTAGGCCACGCTGACGATGCGCATACCGCCTGCCCCCTGCTGGAGCCCATATATGCCTTCCAGGCCGCGGTCACAGAACGCGGCGCCCGGGACGAAGAGCGCAACGCCAGCGAGCGAGGTCTGCAAGGCGAGTTTCGCGGCATTGCAACGCAACGAAATTTTGTTCTCCACGAGGTGCCTGGTGATGATCACGACCACAAGCAATCCGTAGACGAACGCATTGAAGGCAGCGAACCAGTAGAAGCCGGCGGCGTCCGAGGCGCGGTCTACAAGAAGGACCGGCAGCGAAGCTCCCATTGCAAGCACCACATAGGGAACAATAACGCGGGCAGGCAGCAGGTTTTTCGGGCCACTGCCCTTGGGGGTAACGCGAAAATCGACGAACGACTTGGTCAGATAATCGCGGATCGACGACAGCGTGCCCGCCAGCACCCACGGCCAACGAGCGAAAAATGAGAACAACATTCCCTCCCAACTGATCGTCTTGGCGGTCAGTGGGCGCGACAGCCCGAAGGACTTCAACAGCATCACCAGCACAATCAGCGAAATCGAGTTCGGCGCATAGTATAGAAGGAAGTCAATATACGTCACATTGGCGAAATTCTGACCCGTAAGAAGCGCGTATATCGGCATGATGTACATGAGAAGCGAAAATACGGCGAAAAGCGGATACCAGAGCTGGCGGAACAGGAACTGGAATTTCAGCCGTGGCGATACCTTGGAAAGGTATATGGGCGAGTATTCGAGCATGATCGTCATCAGGCTCCGCGACCACTGGAACTCTTGCGTGACAAGATCGCCAAAGGTTTGCGGGCCGTCGCCATGGGCAATGGCGTCTATGGCATGCACACCGCGCCAACCAGCCGCAATGAACAGCATGGACGTCGAGTGATCTTCGGCCAGTTCCGGGCCAAGGCCGCCGACCTGCTTGAGCGCTGCGGTTCTCACGGCATAGTGCGAGCCGATGCAGAGCGGCGTTCCGTCGCCCGTGTGGCCGGACTGCAAAGGTCCGTGGAACATCCCTTCCGGGAACAGCCGGCCGCGTGCCGACCAGCTTTCAGCGGCATTGTTGTCGCATATGCTCGGCGCCGATACATAGCCAACCGCCGGGTCGGCAAAGGCGACCAGGATTTCCCTGAGATAGGTTGGTGTCGGGACGTGGTCCGCGTCCATCTGAGCGACGAAGTGATAGCGTTCATAACCATAGTGGTCGTAGAAGAAGGCCAGGTTTCCCTCTTTGCAGCGCGTCCGGCGGGGCCACACCTTGCGGTGATAATCTTCCCGCCCGCGCCGCGTCGAAATCATGACGTTATGGGCATCGCACCAGGCAATCGTTTCCTCGGACGGGTCCTCGTCGGCCAGCCAGGTATCATGCGGACAGTCCTGCGCCAGCATTGCCTCGAGGGTTCGCGCAACCACGGAAAACGGCTCTGACGGAGCCTTGGTCACCACCATCGCGACACGCGAATGCTTCGGGATCGTGTGAAGCCTGGACGGCTTTTTCATCGCATGCACGTTCAAGAGAAAATACATCGGCATGAATGTCAGCCATACGAGCGTCAATGTCGCCAGCATGTATGGGATAACGTGTTCGATGTGCCCGGGCTGCAGCCACCAGAACCAGAAAAATCCGAACGTTACCGACCAGCAGGCAAGTCCTAGCTTCCAGATCCGCTTCTGGGCGGCCGACAGCACGGGCACCAGAAAAGGAGGCTTCTCCGCCGCCTTCCCCGGAGCTGCCCCACGCCCCCGTTTCGGCATGGTCTTACTGCCGATGATCCCCACGTCCGCGGAAACACTCATACACTTTACTGCCGCCACCCGAGCATCAGCCAAACGACGGCCGATGAGCCTAACCCAGCAGCAGAATCCGCTCAGGCATCCTTAGAGTCAACTAAATTAGTTATTCCTTAACTATGGTTCTTCAGAACTGGTTAAGGATAGTCCGGTGGAACAGTTTCCACCGACCAGCACGTGAACGATGAGCCGCAAATTTTTCAGCGCTGGAGAATTCGCCGGGCCAAAGCTGTCCGGCAAGGATCGAACTTTGAGAGCAGCGTTAACCATGTCGCGCGCATATGGTTAAGCAACCGTTAATTGCACTTGACTCTTGGTCGCGACCGGCTCTTAAATTAGCCAGGGATGATATATCGGGATATTGACGCGAATTTGTGAGTATCGCGGCGAACTTTCTCTCGAGCGCCCCCTGTATAGGGCCTTGAGAGATAATTTTTTGGGTGGCTCTGTGTCAGGTTTCGCACATCCGCCAACGGGTCGCTCCGAAATCCCGCAGATTCTGCAAATAGAGCCGATCGGTTTTGGGTAATCGTGTCGATCAAGCATCGATGCGCACGGGCGAAGCCTTAACTTCCGCAAGAGGTTGGGGCCATGGGAGATCGACATGAAACACTCCACAGTAAAAGCACTTGCAATCGCGCTGGCATTGGGCGGAAGCGCCGCGTTCCCCACGGCAGGAGGCGCTGGCTCAGTAGCCGCGACGGACCCCGTCCAGACGAGCAGCGCCGCCTCGGCGTTCGGATCCTACGATCCCTACGGCGACTTCAGCGCCGACAAGAGCGCCAGCATCGAAGAGCTGTTCCTGCCCTGGGAAGACGTCGATCTGTCGACGCTGCCACTCGCCGACGCCTATGCGCTGCAGCGCGGCCGTTCGCTGCTGATCACGGTTGAGCCGTGGACCTGGTCCAAGGACTGGCGCATCACCCCGCCCGAATTGCGCGACGGCATTTTGAGCGGCAAATATGACGCCAACATGCAGGCGATCTGCGACCTGGTGGGACAGATGAAGAGCCCGGTGACCATTCGCTGGGCGCAGGAAATGGAAGACAAGAACGGCCGCTTCACCTGGGCCAACTGGGCTCCCAAGGACTGGATCTCCGCTTACAAGCGCGAAGTCGACATCTGCCGCAAAGCTGCCCCCGCAGCCAAGTACATGTGGTCGCCCAAAGGCGAAGAGGGTTTGGAAAAATACTACCCCGGCGACGACTATGTCGACGTCATCGGCCTGTCGGTGTTCGGTCTGCAGAAAAAAGATGATGACGAGACCGGCCGCGACCGCACCTTCGCTGAGCTGCTGAAGCCCGGCTATGACCGCGTTGCAGTGTTCAACAAGCCGATCATCGTTGCGGAACTCGGCTATGTCGGGAAGCAGGACTATGTCTCGAAATGGCAGGAAGATTCCCGCAAATCCTACGCGGAGTTCCCGGCGCTGACTTCGGTTGTCTACTTCAACCAGAAGGAAGTGTGGCCGTGGCTGGGTGGCTATGGTCTGCCCGACTGGAGGGTGACCCAGCACGTCCTGCCGTAGACGCATCGTGCTGATCGACCCCGACGCGATCGGGATCGACTTCCAATCTCCTTGTTTGATCGTGATCCATCCCGAACCAGCGGTTCGGGATGAGGATTGAGGCGTGGCGTAAATCAGTCTGTGGAGAAGTTTCGTGAAGCGGGTAGTGGGAAATTATCTTGGAGCGGCATTCGCCTGCTCCGTTCTTGTTCTTGCCTTCCAGGCTCCTGCGACAGCCAAGACGGCGATGAAAATCGCCGAGCAGGCTCAAGAGGCCACAGCGGTTCCTGACGAAGGCGTCTACCAGATCTATCAGAACCATTCGTGGCTGTGGGGCAAGAAGGGCGCCGGCTTCTTTGCCGTCAAGCAGAGACAGTTCGAGTCCTGGACCCACGACAAAGGCAAGTCGGGCTATGGCGACGGCATGTGGTTCATTCCCGGCGGCGGCAAGCTGTGCTGGCGTGCGCAATGGCACGGTTCCTGGGGCGTGAAGGGCTCGATGACCTGCTTCGAGCACCGCCAGGCTGGCAAAGTAATCTACCAGCGCAAGGCTCCGGATGGCGACTGGTATGTTTTCAAGAGATTGAAACACGGCGACTACGTCACCCGGAAACAGAACCGGATCAAGGCAAGACTGTAGGATCGTGTCATCCGCCACAAGCGGCTGGTCTACGCCTTGCGCTCCCAGCGGCGATCTGGCGTCTGTTGCCAGTAGGTGACGTCGTGGCCAGCGCTCTTCATCACCTTCCAGTGTCCTCGCGCCGCCTCGAGCTGGGCGGCATCGTGGCCATCGAACAGGAACACCGCGCGCTCGTAGCCGCCAAGGTCAGGCGGCACCGCGCCGTCGACCAGGAACCTTATCTTGGCGTCGTTGGGATTGCCGTCGCCGGTGGTCAACAGAATCGGCTGTTCGCCGGGATGAGCCTCACGATCGGTTGCGTGCGCCAGGAACGAATCGTCGCGGAAGGTCCAAAGATGCTGGTCGAGCGCATCGCGGCGTTCCTCGGTGCCTGTCTGCACCACGGCGCGCCAGCCACGGTCGACGCTGCGCTCCAGGAGGCCTGGCAGCGCATCCTCCAGCGTCGATTCGGTCAGGTGGTAGAACAGAACGTCGGCCATCGCTTCAGCCTATAGTGATCGAACCCGTTCACTGCTCATAGTTATCGCGCACCAGCCGGTCGAGCAGCCTGACGCCGAAACCGGAACCCCACGACTGGTTGATCTCGTTCGACGGCGCCCCCATGGCCGTGCCGGCTATGTCGAGATGAGCCCATGGCGTGTCCTTGACGAAGCGCTGCAGAAACTGCGCCGCGATGGTGGCGCCGCCAAAACGGCCGCCGATGTTCTTCATGTCGGCGTTCTTGGAATCGATCAGCTTGTCGTATTCGGCGCCGAGCGGCATGCGCCACAGCCGTTCCTGAGTCGCCTGCCCCGCCACCGACAATTTTTCGGCCAGTTCGTCATTGTTGGAAAACAGGCCGGCATAATGTTGGCCGAGCGCCACCATGATGGCGCCGGTCAGCGTCGCCAGATTGACCATGAATTTCGGCTGGAAGCGGTCGTTGCAGTACCACAACGCATCGGCCAGCACGAGGCGGCCCTCGGCGTCGGTATTGAGCACCTCGATGGTCTGGCCCGACATCGAAGTGACAATATCACCGGGACGCTGGGCATGACCGTCGACGGCATTTTCGACCAGTCCGATGATACCGACGACATTGGCTTTCGCCTTGCGGGCCGCCAGCGCATGCATCAGGCCGGTAACGGCGGCGGCGCCGCCCATGTCGCCCTTCATATCCTCCATGCCCGAGGCCGGCTTTATGGAATTGCCGCCGGTGTCGAAAGTGACGCCCTTGCCGACGAAGGCGATCGGGCTGTCCTTCGGCTTGCCGCCGTTCCACTGCATGATCGCCATGCGGGCGCCGCGTGGCGAGCCTTGCGCGACACCGAGCAGCGAGCCCATGCCGAGCTTCTTCATTTCCTTCTCAGCCAATATCTCTACCTTGACGCCTAACCCCTCGAGTTCCTTGGCGCGGGCAGCGAACTCGACCGGCCCAAGCACGTTTGCCGGTTCGTTGACGAGGTCGCGCGCCAGAAGGACGCCGTCGATCACCGCCTCGGCATCGGCGAAGGCCTTCTTCGCAGCGGCCGGATCGGCGGTGTGGATGGTCACCTTGACCGGCTTCTTCGGCTCTGCCTTGCCGTCGTCCTTGTCCTTCCTGGTCTTGTACTTGTCGAAGGAATAGCTGCGCAGGAGAATGCCCGCGGCAAGGCTTGCCGCGTCCTTCGCGCTCGGCGAGGCGCCGACCACATCGAGGATCACCGCTACCTCGGTCGCCTTGCGCAGCGACGCGGAAACGGTGCCGCCAAGCTTCAACCACGCATATTCGTCCAGTCCCGACACCTTGCCGGTGCCTATCGCCACCAGTCTGTCGAGCGACGCTCCCTGCGGGGCCAGAACTTCCACCGTGCTGGCGAACTTGCCGGTGAACTCAGCCACGGGAAAAGCCCGCTCCAGTGTCTTGCCGGGATCACTGGCCTTGGCGACGTCGCTCAGGCCGCCCTCATCCGCCGCGAGCACGAAGACCGTGCCCTTCTTGTTCACCGCGCTCTGGGACCCGGAAAATTTGGCGAAGGCGATCGATGGTCTTTGATTCATCATGTCCTGCTTTCAGGGAATGCGCGACTTTTGGGGAAGCGGTTCGAAACGATGCGCGACATTTGGTCGTTTTCCGGCATTTGGCAAGACTTTGCCGAATTGGCATCCCATATGACCTATGGAATCGATGACGATTCGTCGCGGCACGGCCCCGCTTTTTGCCGCAACTTGTTGTTAACCATCGATGTTCGCCCTTTCTTATCCATTCCCGCCGACACTCCGCCCAGCCGGGGGGCGTGATGTGGGACAGAACCCGGATAGACCATCTGATGAGCCAGTTGTGCAGGCGCTGCCGGACAGCTACCTTGTTCGGCGGCATGATGCCGTTCGAAAAAATCGAGAAAAGCCTTCATGAAGGTCGTTGAACGCTACATCATGCGCCGCGCTTTCGTGGTCTTCATGGCCGCTCTTGTGTGGACGCTGGCGATCGTATGGACGACGCAGGTGCTGGCAAAGATCGATCTGGTCACCGACAGCGGCCAATCGGCGCTGACCTTCTTCGAAGTCGCCGCCCTCATCCTTCCGTCCATCATCCCGATCGTGGTGCCTTTTGCGCTTGTGGTGGCGGTCGCACAGACACTCAGCGTCATGAATTCGGATTCCGAACTTGCCGTCGTCAACGCCGCGGGGGCCTCGCGCTGGACGATCGTGCGGCCGATCATGTTGCTGGCGCTCGCCGCAGCCGTTTTTTCCTTTGCCGTCGACAACGGCATCGATCCTTACGCACGGCAGAAGAACCGGGCCCTGGTGGCGTCGTCACGCGCGGATCTGTTGTCGCTGATCATCCAGGAAGGCACCTTCCGCAAGATCGACGACGGGTTGTTCCTGCAGGTCGGCGAGCGCCTTCCCAACAATCGGCTGGGCGGCATTTTCGTCGCCGATTCGCGCGAAGAAGGCGTCAACCTCGTCTACTACGCCAAGACCGGCAGCATCATCGAACGCGGCGGTGAAAAGGTGCTGATGATGAATGACGGCGTCATCCATCGCAAAACGCTGACCGGCGATCTCTCCGTCATCCGCTTCACCTCCTATGCCTTCGACATGTCGGCCTTCATGGCGGCGGCTTCAGCGGTGACGCTCCTGCCCAAGGACCAGACGACGCAGTACCTGCTCAACCCGAGCGCCAACGACAAGTATTATCAGCAGAGCCCCTACGAATACCGGGCCGAAGTCAACCAGCGGTTCTCGGAATGGACCTATTCCATGGTTTTCGCGCTGATCGCGCTTGCGGTCGCCGGGGATGCGCGCTCGCACCGCGAGGCGCGCGTCAATCCGCTGATCACGGCGATCACGATATCGCTGTTCGTGCGTTGGCTGGGCTTTTTCGCCGCCAGCAAGGCGGATGAGATCCCGCAATATGCCTATATGGTCTATGGTGTGCCGATCGTGGCTTCCGCGGTGGCGATCTGGTTCATCGTCTCGAACCGGACACTGGAACTGCCCGTGACCTGGGCGGACTGGATGACAAACTTCGCCTCGCGCATCGCTGACAGCTGGAATGCTTTCAAATTGCGTTTGTCCAGGCGCGGCACATCAGGGCAAGGGGTCGGCTGATGGGCTGGACACTGGGCCGCTATTTCTTCTTCCGCTACGTGACGATCACCATCTGGTTCTTCATCGGCCTCCTAGCGCTGGTGTTCCTGATCGATTTCACCGAGCTGTCCGGCCGCACCACCGGCCTGCCCGGCTTCACCTACGGCACGGCGGTAGCCATTTCAGGCCTCCGTATGCCGATGATCATGCTGCAGACGGGGCCGTTCGTCGGTCTCTTCTCGGCGATGGCGACGCT
>NZ_RZQA01001429.1:0-860 GCF_004022915.1 Mesorhizobium sp. M7A.F.Ca.US.006.04.2.1 | reverse complement strand
TCATTGTTGGCGATGACGCCATCGAACGGCTTGCCGGTCGACAGCCAGTTGGTCATCAGGTTCTGCGCCTCGTCGCGGTTCCAGTTCGACGTCTGCTTGTCGATGATCTTGATGAAGCTGCAATCCGGCGTCGCGATCACATCGTCGATGTCCTTGGTGCGCTGCACGGCGGCCTGGTTGGAAAGCTCGCCCATGATCACATAGACATTGGCTTCCTTCTTGCCGGCTTCCTTGAACAGGCGGCAGACTTCCTTGGTCTCGAGCGTGCCGGAATCGGCTTCGTTCGAGGCGACGAAGGCCTGGTTGTCGGGCAGCGTGTCGACGTTGACCGGCTCGCGGTTGACATAGACCAGCGGGATCTTGGCTGCGGCGGCGGCATCCGACATCGCCTGCGTGGCCGAAGTGTCGACCGGGTTGACGATGATGGCGTCGACGCCCGAAGCGGCGAAGTTCTTGATCTGGTCAAGCTGCTTGGCAACGTCGTTCTGTGCGTCCTCGACCTGCAACTCGACGCCGCTCATGCCCTTGGCCTGCTCGATCATGCCGTTGCGCAGCACGGTCAGGAAGTTGTCGTCGAACTTGGCCATCGACACGCCAACCTTGGCGGCCAGGGCGGATGAACTCATCAGCGCCGCGAAGGCGACGCCTAAAATCAATTTCTTCATTGTGTTTCTCCTCCACATATTGGAGTCCGGTTTCACCGATTTATCCGGAATCCCCGATCTCCCCGGGGAATCTCTCCCTGATGTCGTTTCTATTCCGGGTGACGCTTGCCGTTGGCTGGAACGTCAAACCCTCTGTTTGAAACAGATATTCCGGAACGAAAGAACCAAAATATACAGATGATGAAATATTTATTC
>NZ_RZQA01001428.1:0-861 GCF_004022915.1 Mesorhizobium sp. M7A.F.Ca.US.006.04.2.1 | reverse complement strand
GTCGATGGGTGCCGCGCCGATCGCAGAACCGGTTCCCGCCCCCGTCGCCTTGGCTACATCGGCCGATGCAAACCCAGCGGCGTCCGAGACGACGATAGCTTCGGCTGCGCCGGCCTCGACCGTTCCGGTCGCCGCCGAACCTGCCGATACCGATACCGCCACCGGCATCCAGCCTATGGCGACAGAGCCGACCACCGCCAAGGACACCACGGGCGCGGTTCCGCCGGTGGACGCTTCGCCGGCGACGACGGCAAAATTCGACATTCCCGCTGACGCCGGCCCGGCCGCCTTGCGTGATGCCGCTGCCAGCGGCGACGCCAAGGCGCTGTTCGAAATCGGCTCGCGCTATGCCGAGTCGCGCGGCGTCAAGGAAGACATGGCGGCAGCGGCCAAATGGTACGAGAAATCGGCGGAACTCGGCTTCGCGCCGGCCGAATACCGTATCGGAAATTTCTACGAAAAGGGCATCGGCGTCGCGCGCGACATCAAGAAGGCGAAGACCTGGTACCAGCTTTCCGCGGCACAGGGCAACGCCAGCGGCATGCACAATCTGGCCGTGCTGTTTGCCATGGCGGCTGACGGCGTGACCGACAATGAATCGGCCGCGCACTGGTTCCAGGCGGCGGCCGACGTCGGCGTCAAGGACAGCCAGTTCAATCTCGGCATCCTCGCCGCCAAGGGCGTCGGCATGAAGCAGAACCTCGAGGAGTCCTACAAATGGTTCGCGCTCGTCGCCAAGACAGGCGACAAGGATGCGGCGGCCAAGCGTGACGAGATCGCCAATGCGCTGCGGCCCGAGCAGCTCGAGCGCGCCCGCGCCGCGACCGAGCTGTGGAAGGCCAAGCCGCTGGATGCGGCAGC
>NZ_RZQA01001427.1:0-864 GCF_004022915.1 Mesorhizobium sp. M7A.F.Ca.US.006.04.2.1 | reverse complement strand
CATGGCGATGGGGCGCTCCGACAGCGAGCCGATCTCGCAGACGGCGAGCGCGATCATGTCGGCGGCGAAGGCCACCGGCTCGGCGTGGAAATTGCCGCCGGAAAGCGCGGTGTCATCCTCGGCGAAGATCAGCGGATTGTCGGTGACGCCGTTGGCTTCGGTGCCCAGCGTGTCGGCCGCCTGGCGCAGCACGGTGAGTGCCGCGCCCATCACCTGCGGCTGGCAGCGCAGGCAATAGGGATCCTGCACGCGTTCGTCGCCAACCCGGTGCGATTCACGGATGGCGCTGCCGGCCATCAGATTGCGCAGGGCGTCGGCCGTCTCGACCTGCCCGGGATGCTTTCTCAGCACATGGATGCGCGGATCAAAGGGTGCGTCGGAGCCTTTTGCCGCGTCGGTCGACAGGGCACCGGCGACCAGCGCCGATTGGTAGAGCACTTCGGCCTCGAACAAGGCGGCCAGCGCATAGGCGGTCGAAAACTGGGTGCCGTTGAGCAGCGCCAGGCCCTCCTTGGCGCCCAGTGTCACCGGTTCCAGGCCATGCGAGACGAAGGCGACCTTGGCCGGGAAACGGCCATGTGGGGTAAAACATTCGCCGACACCGATCATCACCGCCGTCATGTGCGACAACGGGGCGAGGTCGCCGGAGGCGCCGACCGAACCCTGCGCCGGCACCACCGGGATGACGTCGTTGGCCAGCATCGCTTCCAGCAACTCGATGGTTTGCGGCCGCACACCCGACGCGCCCTGCGCCAGGCTGGCGAGCTTCAGCGCCATCATCAGCCGGCAAACGGCAACCGGCATCGGCTCGCCGACGCCGGCGGCGTGCGACAGGACGATGTTGCGCTGCAAGGTCTCGAGATC
>NZ_RZQA01001426.1:0-867 GCF_004022915.1 Mesorhizobium sp. M7A.F.Ca.US.006.04.2.1 | reverse complement strand
CCGCAAGGCTTTTCGGCGGCGGCACCAGCACCTTCAACCTGGGCGGCAGCGACGGCACGATCCAGGGCACCAACGTCGCCAACCCCGTCTTTACGCTCGGCAACGGCAACACGCTCAACGGCATCACCATCACCGGCGGCGGCGACGGCATCTTCGGCAACAACATCACCGGCGCGACGCTGACCAATGTGACGGTCACCGGTGCGGGCGGCAACGGCGCCGACTTCACGGGCAGTTCGACCGGCATCACCGGCTCCAACTTCACCGCCACCGGCAACGGCCTCGACGGCCTGCACATCGACGGCGACGGCACCTACAATTTCACCGGCACGACGCTGCTGAAGGGCAATCTCGACGACGGTCTCGATATCACCGGCAAGGGCACCTACACCTTCGCCACCGTCAATGCGCAGGACAATACCGACCGCGGCATCACCGTGCAGGGCACGTCGACCGGAGGCACGTTCACCACCACCGGCGGCACCGTGTCAGGCAATGGCGGCACCGCCGTCTTCATCGATCCGATCACCGCCCATGTGGTGCTGGACTCGATCAGCCAGAGCGGCGGCACGTCGGGTGTCGTGCTGGAGAATGTCGCGGGCAGCTTCACCGTCAACGGTGCGACGACGATCTCCAACACGACCGGACCGGCGATCGCCATTTCGGATTCGCCGGCGACGATCCGCTTCGGCGACATCAGCATCACCAACCCCGGCGCCGACACCCAGTCCGGAGATGACGATGTTGCCGGCGTCAATGCGGCGGTGGTCGCCGGCAACAGCGTCATCTCCGGACTGGGTGTCGGCACCGGCCTCGACTTCTCCGGATCCAAGACCAATTTCACCGCGCAGTCGCTCAGCATCACCG
>NZ_RZQA01001425.1:0-870 GCF_004022915.1 Mesorhizobium sp. M7A.F.Ca.US.006.04.2.1 | reverse complement strand
CTCTACGACTTCGAATGGGCCAACAAGAACCTGTTCGGCGGCAAATACACGCGCACGATGAGTTACTGGCAGAATTCCGAGCTTTCCGCGCTCGGCCATCCGGCCGACGACAGGGAGAAAGCGCTTCTGGCGCCCTACCCCGGCCGCGTGCCGGCCGATGTCATGGACGGCACATGGCGGCCGCCGGTGACCGACGGATCGGGCCAGGATCGGCGCGTCGTGAAGGCAGCTTTCGATCTTTTGAAAAGTGTCGGCTACCACGTGCAGAATGGAACGATGCTTGATCCCGAAGGCAAACCCTTCGGCTTTGAGATCCTGACCGCTTCGCAGGACGAGGAGCGCCTTGCCGGCATCTATCAGCGCACGCTGGAGAAGATCGGCATCAATCTCACCATTCGCAGCCTCGACGGCGATCAGATCCAGTCGCGCAAGCAGCGCTTCGATTTCGAGGTCTTGGTCGGATCGAGCGGCTTCAACAATTCGTTGTCACCCGGCATCGAGCAGAGCGGGCGCTGGAGTTCGACTGCCGCCCGGACGGAAGGCTCGTTCAATCTCGCCGGCGTCGCCGATCCGGCTGTGGACGCGGCAATCGAGGCGATGCTGCGCGCCCGCTCCAAGGAGGATTATGTTGCCGCCGTTCGCGTTCTCGACCGGCTGCTGATCTCCGGCAACTACATGGTGCCGATGCAGTACAACACGCAGCAATGGATCGCCTACTGGAACTACCTGGAACATCCGCAAAAGACGCCCATATTCGGGTATCAACTGCCAACATGGTGGCGCAAACCCAACTGAGGGATCAGGAGATCGAGATGAGCGAATTGAACGCCATCACCGTCGATGTGGTTTCCGATGTCGTCTGCCCCTGGT
>NZ_RZQA01001424.1:0-876 GCF_004022915.1 Mesorhizobium sp. M7A.F.Ca.US.006.04.2.1 | reverse complement strand
CCGTGGTGCTGGTCGCCTGGCTGTTCAACAAGGTCGCCGACCCCAACGAGCAATGGGTCTCGACGCCGCATGTATTTCTCTATGTGATCGGCTTCGCGGCTTCGATCCTGCTCTATTTCCAGGCCAGGAAACCGGCGACGCGGCTGCAGCAATCGTTCCGCGAGACGCTGCTGCCGATCATATTCGGCTTCATCGCCGACATGCGCTACCAGCATGGCGTGACGCCGAATTCCTTCGACCGGTTGCCGCGCACGGCGGTTGGTCCGTTCAACCGGCAGGCGTTCGACGACATCGTGGCGGGCCGCTATGAGGGGTTTCCGTTCGAACTGTACGAGGCGCATCTGCGGGAAGGGTCGGGCAAGGGCTCCTCGACCGCCTTCCAGGGCGTCATCGTCGCTTTCGAGACCATCGCGCCGTTTCCCGGCATATTGGTGGCGACGCGGCGGACCAACGCGGTGATCAGCTTCTTTCGCGGCATATTTGCCAGCAAGCTGCAAGAGCTGTCCAGCGGCGATGCTTTGCTCGATGCCGCCTACGAGTTCCGCACCGACAATCTCGGGGCGGCACAGCCATTGGTGAGCGGCCGGCTGGCGCAGGCGCTGAAATGGCTTGGCGAAACCTGGCCGGACGACCCAGCCCGCGTCGCGCTCAACGGCAGCGATGGTTTCCTACTGTTGCCGCAGACGAAGAACTTCTTCGAGCTGCCGGATATTTCGGTGCCGCTCGACTACAGCAGGCATGTCGCGCCGATGATATCGGACATGGGCGCGATGCTGGCGACGGCGGCACTTGTGCGCAAGATCGGCGCGAAGGACGAAGCGGGTTGATCGGGCTGCGCTTTCAGCACTCGAAGCCGTATTTGTCACGCATGTAGTC
>NZ_RZQA01001423.1:0-876 GCF_004022915.1 Mesorhizobium sp. M7A.F.Ca.US.006.04.2.1 | reverse complement strand
GTGGAGGAGGGCGTGACCAATAGGATATCGGGATTTCTGGCGGCCCGACGGCTTTTGGGGGCGGGCGGCCGTCGAGCCTAACCGGCGACGCGGGGATGAAGCGCCTCCGGCTGGAGGAAACATGCGCGTTGTGTGACGCTACCGCATCATTCGAATAGCGAGGCTGGTTTACCGTCCCCAGACAACGGCATTCTCATGCCGTTTGATGATGTGCTTCAGGTTTTCGAAGGCGGTCGTGACGTGGCCGGCGAAGCGCTCTGCCGCCGGTGAGCGTGGTCCGCTGACCCGGCGAAGGATACCGAGTGAGCGGCTGGGCTGCGGGATTTCGTAGGGCAGCACCGTAACCCGGCTCTCCTTGCGCTGCGCGAAGACTACGGAGAATGGCAGCACGGCCAACGCATCGGTTTCGGCAAGGAAGTTGATCACGCTCATCAGCGAGCCTCCCGAATAGCGGATGTTCAGGTCCGACATGCCGATGCTCATCAGGATCATCTGCAGGTCCGACATCAGCGGAGAGCCGGGCAGGGGAGCCACCCAGGGAAAGCTGGTCAGGTCATGCGTCCCTGAGGCGGCGATTTCGCAGCAGGGGATGATCGGGCCGGCAAGCCACGACATTGCGTCCGGGCAGGATTTCGGTGAATTCGAAGCCGGGACCAAGGTCGAGAACGCCGATCGGCACGATGCCGAGGTCGATCTGGTTGCTGTCCAGCGCCGCGACCATCTCGGGCAGGTTCATATAGCTCTGCTGAACGGTGACCTCGGGTTCGAGCTTCTGGAATTCTCCGATCATCCGGCTGATCATCGCGTCCATGAAGAACGGCACGCCGCCGACACGGACGACACCTTTGGTGCCTTTCATGAAGCCCTGCACCGCAT
>NZ_RZQA01001422.1:0-877 GCF_004022915.1 Mesorhizobium sp. M7A.F.Ca.US.006.04.2.1 | reverse complement strand
CTGCAGGATCTTGGGCGCGATCGGCGTCACCGCCTTCAGATCTCGCTGCCGCCATGGTGGATGGTCCCAGGCGGCCGCGAGATCTGAAGGCGGTGACGCCGATCGCGCCCAAGATCCTGCAGCACAATGTCTATGGCTGGTTCGCGCGCGTCGACCGTAGCCTGTACGATCTTACCGATGCCGGCCGTGCCTCTTTGGTCCGTTGGCCGCAGGCATCGCACGACGAATCCCGACACGCAATTTTGAACGCAGCAGCCATATGATTGAAGATTCCCGCAGCGTCCGAGGCGGTCCGCTCGGTTGATTTCTCCGACAAAATATGTTGCTTGTCCCGCCCATGAAGAAGCTCTGCATGACCGCCTTGGCGTCAGTGACACTGAGTTTTCCAGCCAGCGCAATGGACAATGCATTGCGCGCCGGACTGATGAAACTCGATCCCCAAACTCGCCTTGAACAGCGTTGCGACGCCGAAGTGCTCGACCGCATCACCCATGACGATCGCAAGTTCAAAGCCGATCGCGTCGTCGCCTACGCCTTTGCCACGCCCGAGATGGGCGCCGATGCAATCAAGAGCCCGGGTGCTGCGTTTCGCAGCAAGGGGCAGTGGTATAGGCTGAAATTCAAGTGCCAGACCGGGCCGGACCATATGGAAGTCTTGCAACTCCGCTACCGGATCGGCGACGAGATTCCGGAAGCCGACTGGGCAAAGTATAATCTCTACGATTGATTTGCGATCGGCCATGGTTTTGCCTGGCTGTCGGCGAGTGCCGCGAACATTGGATCTGGCTTGACGTAACGATGCTTCGGTGATGGCGCCACGCGTGATCCCTTGACGCCAAGGGACCACCAAGTTAGGGCCTCTGGGTAATCGACGAAC
>NZ_RZQA01001421.1:0-877 GCF_004022915.1 Mesorhizobium sp. M7A.F.Ca.US.006.04.2.1 | reverse complement strand
CCCTCCGCCAGCTTGTCTGCCTCCTCGGGCGCGGCGTCGAAGCTGGCGGTCCCTTCGGCGTAGGTGCGGTCGCCATCGGTCACGCGCCGCAGCTGCAGGGTCGCCTTGTGGTTGGTCAGCGGCTGCGGCGTCTCGAGGATGGAGTAGCTGACCAGGTAATTCTGATCGGAGAAGTCGAGCAGCTTTTCGCGCAGGCGGCTGCCGCTGGCGAGCTGGAAATTGCGCACGCAGCCGATCGTGGTGGCATCCTTGCCGTCTTCAATGTGGCTTTCCACCATGCGCGGATGCCAGTCCGGCAGCCCGTTGAAGTCGCGTATGCGCGCCCAGACCTTTTCGACCGGCGCGTCGATGACGCTGGAGATGGTGACTTTGGCCATTCAAAATGTTCCCTTGCAAAAGCGATCCGGTGCAAGGGTAGGGCGGCCATTTCAGCGACGCTTATCAATGCGTCTTGAGCGCCTATCAAGGAGTCTGAAAAAGGGCGGGGAGTCTGAAAAAGGGCGGGGAGTCTGAAAAAGGGCGGCTGGCTCAGGCGATCGCCCGCGCGGCCTCGCGGTAGAGCGTCGGCGGCACGCCGACATGGTCGCGGAAAAAGCGCGAGAAATTGCCTTGCGTGGTGAAGCCGAGATTGCAGGCGACGGAGATCAGCGGTTCCTGCGACCATTGCAGCTGCCGCACCGCTTCCTCCATGCGCAGCGTGTTCCAGTAGACATTGGGCGTCAGATTGGTCTGTTCCTTGAACAAAGCGAAGAAATGCGGTCGCGACAGGCCGACGCTGCGCGCCACGTCGTCGAAGCAGATGCGCTCGCAGACATTGGCTCTCATCAACTGGATTGCCTTGCGGACACGAAAATCCTGCATGGTGTTGATGCGGACA
>NZ_RZQA01001420.1:0-877 GCF_004022915.1 Mesorhizobium sp. M7A.F.Ca.US.006.04.2.1 | reverse complement strand
CCCAGCGGAAGGCGGCGATGTTCATCGCCACGGCTTCGCCATTGAGCTCGATCGCCTTCTCGACCGCCTCGGCGGACAGCGGCAGGCCGCTGTGCTGGAAGGCAAAGCCAAGCATGAACATGTTGGCGCCGAGCGAATTGCCGAAAAGTGCCGTGGCAGTGCGGGTGGCATCGAAGAAATGTGCCTTGTCGTCGCCCGCAGCCGCGCGGATCGCCTTTTTCAGCCGCTCTATCGGCAACGAAAAATCGGCCGAGCGGGCGAATTCGCCGGGCATGATCTCGGCGGTGTTGGCGACGAAGATGGTGTGGCCCTCGCGCACCGCGGTCAGCACCTTCTTGGCGCCCGACACGACGAGATCGCAGCCAAGCACGAGATCGGCCTTCCCCGCCGAAACGCGGATTGCATGGATGTCGTCCGGGGTACGAGCGATGCGGACATGGGTGAACACCGAGCCACCCTTCTGGGCGAGGCCGGCCATGTCGATCATGCCGCAGCCCTTGCCCTCAAGATGCGCCGCCATGCCTAGCACCGCACCGACGGTGACGACGCCGGTGCCGCCGACGCCGTCGATGATCGCCGCCCAGCCCTGCTCGCCAAGCGGGAATTGCGCCGGAACGGGCACGCCTTCCAGCGGATCGGCCTTGCCGGCCAGGCCCTCGGCCTTGCGGATCTTGGCGCCGTGCACAGTGACGAAGGACGGGCAGAAGCCGTTGACGCAGGAGAAATCCTTGTTGCAGCTCGACTGGTCGATCTTGCGCTTGCGGCCGAATTCGGTCTCGACCGGCTGGATCGAGACGCAGTTCGACTGTACGCCGCAATCGCCGCAGCCTTCGCAGACCAGTTCGTTGATGAAGACGCGCTTGTCGGGATCGGGGAA
>NZ_RZQA01000141.1:0-9782 GCF_004022915.1 Mesorhizobium sp. M7A.F.Ca.US.006.04.2.1 | reverse complement strand
CATGGTAGGCGGTCCAGAAGACGGCGTCGGCGCCGCTTGATTTGATCTTGGTGACGACCGCCGAATAGTCCTGCTCGCCGGCCGTGGTGGTCTCCTTGGCGGCAATTTCGCCGCCTGCGCCCTTGAAGGCTTCGGCGGTCAGCTTGGCCAGGTCGGATGAATAGGCATCGCCTTCGTCGACGACCGCGATCTTCTTGTAGCCGTTCTTCTTGAAGAGCTCCACCGCTGTAGTCGCCTGCATGTCGCCGGTCGAATTGGCGAGGAAGGCATTACCCTGATTGGCGGCGACCAGCTTGGTCGAGTTCGCTCCGATGATGACGAACGGAATGCCGGCGTCGCCGTAGATCTTCAATGTCGGCAAGACGGCACCCGAACAGTAGCCGCCAACGATGGCGGTCACGCCTTCCGAGACAAGCTTGCTGCCTGCGGTCACCGCCTGCTGCGGATCGCAGGCGTCGTCAGCGGTCGTGGTGATGATCTTGTCGCCGTTGACGCCACCTTTGGCGTTGACGGCGTCGATCGCCATCTTCACGGCGTTCTCCATATCCTGCCCTTCACTGGCCAGTTGGCCAGTCATGGGAGCCACGATGCCGATCTTTATATCGGCAGCCGCGGCCATCGTGGTCATAGCCAGCCCGGCAAGGGCGGTCGCACAAGCCAGCCTCTTGGCAAGCCTCTTGAAGGAAACAACCATTAATTCTCTCCATTTCCCCTGTTGGCGCATCCAGGCGGCGTGCCCGAAATGCATTGTTTCGCCCCTCGGTTAGTTGCGGAGCGGTTTTGTTGAGCAAGATCGCCAGCCTGCCATGCGATTTCTCACCGGCAGGCTCCTGATCCGCCGATCAGTGACTGCCGCTGGAAGCACGGGCATAGGCTCCCTGATAGCGGTTCTCCTGGATGCTCTGCATGATCTCGGCCTCGCGGGCTTCCTGCGCCCGGACGGCGGCCAGCAAGGCCGCGGCACCGTCCATTGGAAATGCCACGACGCCATCTTCGTCGCCGACGACGATGTCGCCTGGACCGACGACCATGCCGCCTATGCAGACCGGAACATTTATGGCTCCCGGACCATCCTTGTAAGGTCCGAGATGGATGGCCGACCGCGCGAAGCATGGGAACGGATTGCGGCCGATGGCACCTGCATCGCGAATGGCGCCGTCGATGACGATGCCCGCGGCGCCGCGCGAAGCCGCGACACTTGTCATGATCTCGCCGACCAGCGCGCGCCCCTCATAGCCACCGCCGTCGACGACAATGACGTCGCCTGGCTGCAACAGATCGAGCGCACGATGGATGAACTGGTTGTCCCCGGGACGAGTCCTGACCGTCAGCGCTCTCCCCGCCATGACGCCACTCACCCGATGAAACGGCCGCAACCCGACAGCGCCGGGAACGCGAGCGAGATTGTCGCTGATCAACGGCGTCGCAAGAGCGCGGAACGCGTCGATCAGTTCGCTTTCCTGTGATCCATCCGCCATCGCCTGCACTCCTCCTCGTCGGCACTTATTATGAATATAGTATCCAATCATACTTAATTCGGTCGAGTCAACCGACCTTGCGATTGTCGGCAGAAAAAAGCCAAATCGACTTATAAATGGCGTAAGTCTGGTCAGAATGCCCCAACCGCTCCTGCCATTCGGACTTGCAATGGCGTCAAAGTTCAAGATAGATTGGATAACATATCCATAGATGTCATGATTGTGAAAAGGGATTCAGTTGTGAAGCACGCAGGAAAAGTCGTGATCGTCACCGGGGCGGCACAAGGCCTGGGCCTTGCCTGCGCTGAGCGCTTTCATGCCGATGGCGCCAAGGTGGTGCTTGTCGACGTGCAGGCCGATCGCGGACGCGAGCATGCCGAACGTCTTGGCGAGCGTGCCGCCTGGCTATCGGCGGATCTCTCCGAATGCACCCAGGAGATGGCAGCCGATGTTGTTGCCAAGGCCACGGAGCGATTCGGCGGTGTCGACGTCCTCATCAACAATGCCGGCATCATCCATCTGGACGATTTCGTTGACTTCCCCGAGGAAGCCTTCGACCTGGTTCAGCGCGTCAATCTCAAGGCGCCCTTCCTTCTCGGGCAGGCCGCGGCAAGGGCCATGATCGCGCAGGGACGCGGCGGCTCGATCATCAACATGTCGTCGATCAACGCCATCCTGGCCATTCCCAATTCCGTCGCCTATGCCGTGTCCAAGGGTGGCATCAAGCAGTTGACGGCGGTGATGGCCGTCGGATTGATTCCGCATAACATTCGCGTCAACGCCATCGGCCCCGGCACCATCCTGACCGACATGGTCAAGAGCTCGGTCATGGCCAGCGAAGCGCAGCGCCAGACCATACTGTCGCGCACGCCGAGCGGCCGCTGTGGCGAACCTTCGGAGATCGCCAGCGTCGCATCCTTCCTGGCCAGCGACGACGCCTCCTACATTGTCGGCCAGACCATCTATCCGGATGGCGGCCGCCTGATCCTGAATTATACGATGCCGGTGAAGGACTGACCGCCAATGGTTGTCGGTACGCCCCACATCAGTCTTGCGGGATCGGCCGCGCTGCTGCTCGACGGGGCGCAGGGGGCTTTCGATGATGCCACCCAGGAGCTGGTCTGGGCGGTAGCGAATGCTGCGCTGAGCCTCGAAGGGGTGCGCGAGACCGTTCCCGGCATGAACAACCTGCTGGTGGTGTTTGACCCGCTCGCCACGGACGCCCACAGTGTCGGCGATCAGTTGATGTCGCTCTGGACCAGCACCGATGCCCATGCGGTGACCGGCACGCATCATACTATTCCTGTCAGCTATGGCGGCTCGCGCGGCGAGGACCTCGCCGGCTGGGCCGCGCATTGCGGCCTGTCTGTCGACGAGACCGTCAGGCGCCACGCGGCAGCCGCCTACACCGTCGCCGCCATCGGCGCCATGCCGGGCTTTCCCTATCTGTCCGGTCTCGACCCACGGCTTGCCTGGGCAAGGCGCAGCACGCCTCGCCTGAAGGTGACTGAGGGCGCCGTCATGATCGGCGGTGCGCAGGCGGGCGTCATGCCGATGACTGCGCCGTCCGGATGGCACATGATCGGCCATACCGACGTGAAGCTGTTCAACGCCGAAGCGGAATTGCCCGTGCTGCTCTGGCCGGGAGACACGATCCGATTCACGATCGCGGGGATTGAGGCATGATCGAGATCCTCACCACCGGTCTGCCGAACACAATCCAGGATCTCGGCCGGCCTGGCCATCTTGCGCTGGGGGTCAGCCATGGCGGCGCCATGGACAGGCAAGCGCTTGCAATCGCCAATCTCATGCTGGGCAATGATCCCTCGGCTGCCGGGATCGAGGTCGCGCTTCATCCGTTCCGGCTGCGCACGCATGTCGACACCGCGGTCGCTGTCACCGGCGCGGATTGCGCCGTCAGCGTCGGTAATCGGCCCTGCCCGCCCTGGTGGGCCATGGCGATCCGCGCCGGTGAGACGCTTGTCCTCGAAGCACCGCGCACCGGTGCGCGTTCCTATATCGCCGTTGCCGGGGGGCTCGATCTACCCCTCGTCATGGGGTCGCGCGCGACGGATGCGAAGGGTGGCTTCGGCGGGCTCGGCGGGCGCGGCCTGTCGCGCGGTGACCGGCTTGCGCTCAACCCGGCGCAATGCCGGCTTCCCGCAGGCGGCATCGGCGCAGCGCTGGAAGAGCGACGCGGCGCGGTGGACGGCTTTGCCTCGGCATTCGAGTTGCGAGTTCTGCCGGCCGCCGAGTTCGACGCCTTCACCCCTGAGTCCCAGGCAGCCTTCACCGGAAGCGAATGGAGCATCACCAACGACGCCAACCGGATGGGATATCGCCTTTCCGGAGAGACGCTCTCGCTCGTGTCACCGATGGAATTGCTGTCGCACGGCATCGTACCCGGCACTGTCCAGGTGCCACCGTCCGGCCAGCCAATCATCCAACTTGCCGATGCCAACACTTGCGGCGGCTATCCGAAGATCGCTACGGTGATCGAAGCCGACCTGTGGCGGCTCGCACAAGCGCCTGTCGGCGCGCGTCTGCGTTTCTCAGCGGTCTCGATCGAAGCGTCGACGGAAGCGCTTCGCACGAACTGGCAGCGACGCCGCGACTTTATCGCCGCCCGGAACCTCATGGTCGGCGAGCAGAGGGCTCCATGAAAATTCGTCCCTTCACCATCGAGATTGCCCAGTCCGAAATCGACGATTTGAGGAAGCGCATCTCGAACTGGCGCGAGCCGGATCAGTTGCAGGCAATAGGCTGGGCGCAAGGAACGGAGCACGAGGAACTGCGGCGGCTTATGCAGCACTGGTGCACCGGCTTCGACTGGCGCAAGCAGGAAGCCGCCTGGAACATCCATCCGCACTACCAG
Source organism: Mesorhizobium sp. M7A.F.Ca.US.006.04.2.1 (assembly GCF_004022915.1). Lineage (NCBI taxonomy): Bacteria > Pseudomonadati > Pseudomonadota > Alphaproteobacteria > Hyphomicrobiales > Phyllobacteriaceae > Mesorhizobium > Mesorhizobium sp. M7A.F.Ca.US.006.04.2.1. The sequence continues at coordinate 5,429 of NZ_RZQA01000141.1, read as the reverse complement.
ACGGATATTGGCGGCCAAACCATCCATTTCATCCATGCACGCGCCGCTGTTGCGACCGGCAGAACGGTCATACTCACCCATGGCTGGCCAGGCAGCGTCTTCGAATTTCATGAGCTGATCCCGCTTCTGACCGACCCGCTTTCGCATGGCGGAAGACAGGAGGATGCCTTCAACGTCGTGGTTCCGTCGATTCCCGGCTATGGTTTTTCGAGCCGGCCGACTAGGCCTGGTCTCAACCTGTTTGCCGTTGCCGACCTTTGGGCTGAATTGATGAGCCGTCTCGGCTACAAGCGATATCTCGCGCAAGGTGGCGATCTGGGCGCCAGCGTGTCGATCTGTCTGGCGCACGCACATCCAGACAGTCTCGCCGGCGTGCATCTGAATTTCATCCCTGGCTCATTCTCACCGCCTCACGATGCAAGCCCGGATGGTGACTTGACGCCGGAAGAACGCGCCTTCCTGGAACGGAAAGCCGGATGGGCGGATATTCATGGCGCCTATGCTCATATTCAAGCGACGCGCCCGCAAACGCTTGCCTACGGGCTGACGGATTCACCGGTCGGACTGGCAGCCTGGATGATCGAAAAGTTCCGCGACTGGAGTGATTGCGGTGGCGATCTGGGCAATGCTGCTTTTTCGCGCGACGACATGCTCGCCAACATCTCGCTTTACTGGTTCACCCGGACGGTCGCTTCGTCGATGCGCCTCTATTGGGAAACGCGCGCCCGCCCGCTTGCATTCGCGTCGGGCACCGCGATCCACGTTCCACTTGCGGTGGCGTTGTTTCCAAAAGAGATGCCGATGCCGCCGAGGAGCTGGGTCGGGCGCGTCTTCAAGGACATCCGCCAGTGGACAGCGATGCCGCGCGGTGGTCATTTCGCGGCCCTCGAGCAGCCCGCTTTGCTTGCACAGGATTTAAGAGCCTTTGCCGGTGGTCTGGATTTTTAAAGCCAGCGTTTGCACGCAGCCAAACCCGAAGGCCAGAAATGACCAACACCACGATCACCATCGATGCCCTGCATGAGCGCGTCGATGCAATTTTCCGCAAGGCTGGACTGAACCCCATCCAGGCCAGCGCCATCACAAGGGTCATCGTTGCGGCGGAACGCGATGCTTGCAAGTCACATGGTGTCTACCGCATTGAAGGCGCCCTGCGGACGATCAGGGCGGGTAAGGTAAACCCGAACGCGGAGCCCGAATTGTTGCCGCAAGATGCTCCCGCCATCATCAAAGTGGATGCGAAGGGCGGCTTCGCCAACCCGGCCTTCGAACTGGGTCTGCCGGTGCTGGTCGAGCGGGCACGTTCGTGCGGCATTGCCGCGCTTGCGATCAACGATGCCGTCCATTTTTCCGCCCTTTGGGTGGAAGTCGAAGCCTTGTCGCAGGCAGGCCTTGCCGGCCTGGCCATGTGTCCGAGCTACGCCACGGTCGCCCCGACCGGCGGCAACGGACCGTTGCTGGGTACCAATCCTTTTGCCTTTGGCTGGCCGCGCGAAGAACAGCCGCCCTATGTTTTCGACTTCGCGACCTCGGTTGCCGCGCGAGGTGAGATCGAGCTCCACCGCCGGGCAGGCAAGTCGCTGCCGGAAGGCTGGGCCATGGATTCGGACGGCAGGCCAACGACCGACCCCGAAGCTGCCCTGTCGGGCGCTATGCTTCCCTTCGGCGGGCACAAGGGTTCCGCCATCGCGACGATGATCGAGTTGCTCGCCGGGATCATGATCGGCGATCTGACCAGCCCCGAGGCGCTCCATCTGCTCGGCACCACGACGCTTTATCCGTCCCACGGAGAATTGATCATCGCTTTCTCGCCACAAGCTTTTTCCTCGAGCCGCCCCGGCAATCCGTTGGACCGTGCCGATGCCCTGTTCGAGGCGATCCTTGGCCAGGGTGCACGGCTGCCCTCACAGCGGCGGTTCATTGCCCGAGCAGCATCGGAGAGTGGCGGCATCAGCCTCTCAGCCCAGGAGATCGAACAGCTCGACCGTTTTCTCGAGAGAGGACTCGGCGGCGTATGAAGTGAAGCTATGATCATAAAGGGGAATGGAGAAAAATGCGCTGGTCAAGAACGTTCACGGTCGTCGGCTGCCATGCCGAGGGCGAAGTCGGCAACGTGATCACCGGCGGCATCATGGACGTGCCCGGCAAGACCATGTTCGAAAAGAAGGAGTATCTGCAAGAGCATATGGATGACATACGCGGGCTCGTTCTCTTCGAGCCGCGCGGCGCGCCCTACGTCAACGCCAACATCATCCTGCCGCCTTGCGATCGCTCGGCCGACCTCGGCTATGTGATCCTCGAAAGCACTGAATACCCGCCCATGTCGGGCTCCAACACCATCTGCGTCGCCACCGTGGCGCTGGAGACGGGCATGGTGCCTATGAAGGAACCCGAGACGCGGCTGCGCATGGAGGCACCCGCAGGCATGATCGAGGTGCGCTGCCTCTGCGAGAATGGCAAGGTGAAGCAGGTGGAGTTCACCAATGTGCCGGCTTTCGCAGTCCACCTCGACACGCCAGTCGAAGTCGAGGGACTTGGCACGATCACCGTCGACACCTCCTATGGCGGCATGACTTTCGCCCATGTCAATGCGCGCGCACTAGGGTTCGCTGTCAAACCCGACGAGGCACACCAGATGTCGCTGATCGGCCAACGCATCAAGAAAGCCGTCAACGAGCAGCTCGTTGTCGTGCATCCGGAGAACCCGAAGATCCGCGATGTGTCCAACGTGATTTTCGAAGGTCCCATCGAGCGCGTCGACGGGCGCGTGGAAAGCATCAACGGCACGGTATGCCTGCATGGCAGGCTCGACCGCTCGCCGACAGGCACCGGCACCACCGGGCGACTGGCGGTGATGTCGGCAAAGGGCCAGATCGCCAAAGGCGAGCTGTTCCGCAACAGGTCGATCATCGGGACCCATTTCGATTCCCGCGTGATCGCCAATGCGCACGTCGGCGACCGCGACGCGGTCGTGGTCACCATCGCTGGACAGGCCTGGATCACCAGTATTGGCCAATATGGCCTCGACCCGACAGACCCTTATCCACGCGGCCATCGCCTCAGCGACGTCTGGTTCTGAAACGGACGCGGCCGTGCCCTCGGCGCGGCCGCGTAACCCGTTCGGCCGCGCTCAGGCCGCGAACGCTCTGACCCTGACGCCGCTCGCCTCCAGTCGTTTCCTGACGCACGCGGCGATGGCGACGGCCGCTGGCGTGTCACTGTGGACACAGATTGAATCGATCGGCGTCTGCAGCATCTGGCCGGAAAGCGTCTCGATCGCGCCTTGCTTGACCATCCGCACGACCCGTTCAGCAGCCTTCTCGGCATCGTGGATGACGGCGCCCTCCAGCTTGCGCGATACAAGAAACCCTTCCTCCGTATAGGCGCGGTCGGCGAAGATTTCGGACCTGACCGCCAGGCCAGCGTCACGCGCGATCCTGTCCTGGAAGCCGAGCGCAATGGCCAGGCAGATCAGGCCGGGATCGACGGCCTTGACCGCGCGCGTCACCGCTTCGGCGACGCCACGATCGGTCTGGGTAAGATTGCCCAGCGCGCCATGCGCTTTGACGTAGCGGATCGGGTGGCCGGCATAGGCGGAGAGCGCCTGTGCCGCGCCGATCTGGTAGGCGACCAGCCTTTCGATCTCATCCATGGAATGCGGGATTACGCGGCGTCCGAACCCCCACAGATCGGCGAAGCTCGGATGCGCGCCAACGGCGACGCCCTTGTCGCGCGCCATCGAGAACGTGGCCGCCATGATCTCGGGGTCACCGGCATGAAAGCCGCAGGCCACATTGGCGGAGCTGACGATGTCGAGGATAGCCGCATCGTCGCCGAGCCTGTAGGCTCCAAAACCCTCCCCCATGTCGGAATTGATATCGACCTGCAATCCTTCGGCCGGCACGGCGCTTTCCTCAGTGGTTCGAACCATAGCCTTTGCCTTCACACCAGTTCGTAGAGCGGCGTGCCGTAACCGACGACCGCTCCGTCCTTGATCAGTGCCGCGCCGAGCACGCCGTCTGCCGGCGCGAGCACGGCCTTCAGGCATGGGCCGACCTGCAGCACGCCGACCGTCTCGCCCTTGCGGACCGTCTGGCCAGGTCCGGCAACAGGGTGGCCGGTCGTTGGATGATCAATACGGAGCACGCCGACTCCGGGCGCACGCACGCCCTTGAAGACCGTTTCGGGCACCGGCGCTTCGGCCGCAGCCGCAGGTGTTTCGCCAACAACGGCCTGCATATGCAGCCGCAGCGAAAAGCCGGCCTCCGACACTTCGATCTCGCCTATGCCGGCGCTTGCGCACCAGGCGGTCAGCCTTTCGATCTCCTCAATCGTCATCGCAGCCTCGTCCCTGGAGCAGACCGCCTTCAATGAGATGTTCGAGATGATGGATGTCGAAGCCTCCGGCGGCGAAGCCGGGCTCCTCCATCAGGATACCGTGCAGCGGCGCATTGGTGGCGATGCCGACTGCCTCCATCTCGCCCAGCGCCCCGCGCATGCGCCGGATAGCCTCGGCCCGCGTCGCGCCATGCGCCAGGAGCTTCGCCACCAGCGAATCGTAGTGCGGCGGCACGGTGTAGCCGGAGTAGAGATGCGATTCGACGCGGATACCGGGACCGCCGGGCGGCGTCCAGCGCTCGACCCGGCCCGGATGCGGCCGAAAGCTGTAGGGATCTTCAGCGTTGATGCGGCATTCCACGGCGTGGCCCTGAATGCGGATGTCTTCCTGGCTGAACGACAGCGGCTCGCCCCGGGCGATGCGGATCTGTTCGCGCACGATATCGATACCGGTGACGAGCTCGGTGACGGGATGCTCCACCTGCACGCGGGTGTTCATCTCGATGAAAGAGAAGCGCCCGTCCTCGTAGAGGAATTCGAACGTGCCAGCGCCTGTATAGCCGATGGTCAGGCATGCGCGGGCACAGAGGTCGCCGATTTCGCCAATCGCCTCGCGGGCGATGCCGGGCGCCGGCGCCTCCTCGATGATCTTCTGGTGGCGGCGCTGCATGGAGCAATCCCGCTCGCCGAGCCAGACAGCCCTACCGTGCTTGTCCGCCAGAATCTGGATCTCGATATGGCGCGGCTGCTCGAGGAATTTTTCCAGATAGACTTGCGGGTTACCGAAGGCCCGGTCCGCCTCTTTCACCGCCATGGAAACGGCTTCCATCAGAGCCTGCTCATCGCGAGCGATACGCATGCCGCGCCCGCCCCCGCCACCCGCTGCCTTGACGATGACCGGATAGCCGATTGCCTCTGCAATGGCGCGCACCTCTTGCTCATCCTGCGGCAGCGCGCCCTCCGAGCCCGCAACGCAGGGAACGCCGGCGGCTATCATGGTGCGCTTGGCGGAGACCTTGTCTCCCATGGTACGGATCGCCGTCGCGGATGGCCCGACGAAGATGAGGCCGGCGTTTTCGACAGCCTCGGCG
>NZ_RZQA01001419.1:0-877 GCF_004022915.1 Mesorhizobium sp. M7A.F.Ca.US.006.04.2.1 | reverse complement strand
CCTTCACACCGTCGGCATTGAGCGAGGTGGTGCCCATTGCGCCGCCGAGAATGACGAGCTTGTCATTTCCCTTGGCGAAATCGGACGCGACCTTCGGCGCCGCAATCGGATCCTCCGAATAAGCAATCAGCGTCTGTCCCTTGAACAGCTCGATGATCGATGCGGAGTCCGTGCCCTGAAGAGCGATTTTGGCGAGACGGTTCTTCGCGACTTTGACGGTGCCACCGGCAGCGCGCATTTTCGACCGAAGGTCGTTCATTTGCGCGACGGTGATACCGGCGTAGTGGGCCACGACCACTGAACCTGCGTTCGAGAACGCACCGTTCAGGCCCGTGACGAGTTCGCGTTTTTCCGCTCTGTCCACTGCCTATCTCCAGTTGACCCCAATCCTGTTAACGGGAACATCCCATTGACGAGGACAGGCGTCGGGTTGCCTTTTGTCGGCCGGGCCATCCAGTAACGGATCTCCCGAACGACGCTCGAGGATCCTGCCCCCTTTCGCCACATCGACAGTCAAGCCGGCGATGCGCAGACAAAAGGCAAACACGGTTCGAACCTTTCATTGGAGCAATCGCTCCGTTGTCCGGTCTTCACCCGTCTCATGCAGGCCCAAATCGAATTAAGGCTTCTGGGCCGCCTGCAATCTCGGACAGGATGTCCGGAAACCTTTCGGCTTCCGGTACCGGGCCGCCGACAAGTCGGAGGTCCGGAATTCACTTGCGGATCAGCCGCTTGCCGGCCGATCCAAATGTTCGTATCAGGACGCGTTAAGCGTCGCGACGTCGAGCTTGAGGCCCGGGCCCATCGTCGAGGTGACCGACACCTTCTTGACGTAGTTGCCCTTGGCGCCAGTCGGCTTTGCCTTGGTCACCGCATC
>NZ_RZQA01001418.1:0-878 GCF_004022915.1 Mesorhizobium sp. M7A.F.Ca.US.006.04.2.1 | reverse complement strand
CCCTCAGGGATTTCAGACCCGCATCGGGGAGGGGGGAGCAGCCCTGTCGGCAGGGCAGAGGCAACTCGTGGGTCTCGCCCGAGCACTTTATGGCGAGCCGTTCCTTGTCGTGCTCGACGAACCGAACTCGAACCTCGACGTGGATGGGGACGCTGCCCTGGCCGGCGCCATACGGGCAGTGCGTCAGCGCGGGGGCATCGTCATTGTCGTTGCGCATCGTCCCTCGGCACTCGCCAACATCGATCAGGTGCTGGTTATGTCGAACGGGACGGTTCATGCCTTTGGCTCGCGCGAGGAGGTCTTGGCGAACGTGCTCCGACCTTCACCGCCTGTTTCACCTCGGCCATCTTCTTTGGCGCCGATACCGGGGGTTGCCGGGCATGCATGAGGCTCTGCTCGAAACATTCGTCACCTTCTCGTCCTATGCTCGGACCCTTCGTGGCAGCAAAGGGCCTGCCGTGAGCTCGCCAGATCTGCCGGACGGTATTCGGGCCAACCTGATATTCGGCTTGGTGATTACAGGTCTGCTGGTCCTTGGCGGCGGCCTGTGGCTGGGATTGACCAAGATCGCCGGCGCCGTGGTTGCACCGGCCACCGTGGTGGTAGAAAGCAACGTCAAGAAGGTCCAGCATCAAACCGGAGGCACAGTGGGCGGAATCTTCGCGCAGGACGGAGATCATGTACGAGCCGGCGACGTGCTGGTCAGGCTGGATGACACGCTGACACGCGCGAACCTGCAAATCATCAGCGAGGATCTCGATCGCGCGACCGTTCGCCTCGCCCGGCTGGAGGCCGAGCGCACGGGCTTGGCGGAAATGCAGCTGCCGGTCGACCTGAAGGCGCGAATGAACCAACCGGAGCTGGCGGCGCTCGTCAAC
>NZ_RZQA01001417.1:0-880 GCF_004022915.1 Mesorhizobium sp. M7A.F.Ca.US.006.04.2.1 | reverse complement strand
GCGTATGCATGGAAGACCAGGGCGGGCGGCGTTTTATTCCCGGATAGCGAAAAATCTTCTTCGCAATGTAAATTGGTCCGCCCGAGCCAGCTTTTCAACGCTCTTTAGCCTGCGATATCAACCTTCCAGCTCAGCCGATCAGAGCCGGTCGAAATTCGGGCATTGCCAGAGCAAGGGTTTTGTCCATCACTTTAGCCAATTTCCGTCTAGCCGAGAATGAGGCGCATGGCGCAGCGCCTGCTTGCCGGCATCCCGTGTTCGATCTCCCGACGCAGTATTTGACGAAGCCGGTCTCCCGCATGCGTCTCGCCCAGCACCTGAAAGCCCAGCTTCTGATAGAAAGGCGCGTTCCAGATCACATCCCGAAACGTTGTCAGGGTGATCGCAACAAGGCGGCGCTCCCTCGCATCTGTGATTGCTTTTTCGAGCAAGGCGCGTCCGATACCTGAGCGTTGTCGGTCAAGGCGCGCAGCTAGTTCCCAGATGTGCAATGTGTCGTCCTGGATCTCCGCGCTCAGGAATGCGACCGTCCGGCCATCCTGCTCCACCGCTACCCAGCACGTGCCCTTGGCGATAAGTTCACGGTGACGCTCGACGGTCTGGTTTTCGTCATCGGCAATCCAGGCCAGCTCCGCAACTTCGCGGTAAGCGTCACCCTCCGACTGTTCGATATCGGGTAGTGCGTCCGCGTCAGCTACCTGCGCTAAATGGTGGTCATGGAGTTGCCGTCGTGGCTTCCAGGGTTCTGCAGAGAATAACGTTGGAGTGTCCCTCCGGCCAATCTGCAAACTCAGCTACACGCACAAAACCGGCCTTTTCATGCAATCCTGGCGCCTGGAAATCGTGGCTCTGCACCCAGATCCGCCGAACACCCCTAATG
>NZ_RZQA01001416.1:0-881 GCF_004022915.1 Mesorhizobium sp. M7A.F.Ca.US.006.04.2.1 | reverse complement strand
GTTCGTGGTGGTGCCGCTGGTCTTCGTCGTCACCTGCGGCGAGATTGACCTGTCGTTTCCGGCAACGATGGGCTTCGCCTCATGGGTCTTCGCGCTGGTCGTGCAGGCCGGTTACGATCCGTTTCTCGGCATCGCCGCGGCACTCGTCACCGGCATGCTGCTCGGCTTCCTCGTAGGCTCGCTGGTCGTCTATGGCGGGCTGTCGTCGTTGATCGCCACGCTGGGCATGAATTTCCTGCTGCGCGGCCTGATCCAGATCATCAACGAGGGCAAGTCGATGGCGCTGACCAGCCTCAGCGACAGCTGGGCCTACACGATCTTCTCCAGCCAGCTCCTGGGCATTCCGGTGCAGATCTTCTGGGCCATCGGCTTCGTCGTGCTGTCGGCGATGCTCTATAACCGCCATCGTTTCGGCGCGCAGGTGAGGGTGGTGGGTGACAATCCCGACAGCGCCCAGCAGATGGGCATCGACGTCAAGCGCGTGCGGGTGAAAGTGTTCGTCTTCGTCGGCATCGGTGCGGCGATCGCCGGCACCTTCTCGGTGATGATCAACTTCACCTGGTGGCCGACCGCCGGTGACGGCTATCTCCTGCCGGTGCTGGCCTCGGTGTTCGTCGGCGGCACGCCGACCTGGGGCGGCATCGGCACCGTCGTCGGCGGCGTCATCGGCGCGGTTACCGTGTCCTTCATCCAGACCGGCGTCGTGGCGGCGGGATTGAGCGGTTTCTATGTGCAGTTCTTCAACGGGCTGATCATCATCCTGTCGCTGCTGGGGCACAAATGGAATCAGGCGCGGTATCGGTGAGGGGCTGTTTCGTTGGCGGACCGCATGCCTTGACGATTGGCGTAGACATCAATCACTTCGTCATCCACGGGTCTGC
>NZ_RZQA01001415.1:0-892 GCF_004022915.1 Mesorhizobium sp. M7A.F.Ca.US.006.04.2.1 | reverse complement strand
GACCACCGATGGCGAGACGCACAAGCAACTGCGCCAAGGCGTCGACCCGAAATACCGGCCGCGCACCGTCGCCGCCTATGCCGGCGACCTCGTGCGGTCGATTGCCGAACCTTTTCTGGACCGGATCGCCAACCAGGGCTCCGCCGAGCTGATGGCCGATTATTTCGAGCCGGTGTCGACGCTCAGCCTGGCGCGCTCGCTCGGCCTTGCCGGCATCGATATGCCGACGCTGCGCCGCTGGTTCTACGGCCTTGCCCAGGGCGCCATCAATTTCGAGAACGATCCGAAACGGCAGGAGATCGCCGACGCAATCAGTGCCGAGGTCGGCGACGCCATCCTGCCGACGCTGGAAAGACTTGCGCGCCAGCCAGATGACTCGGCGCTGTCGCATATGCTGCATGACGGCATGCCGGAGGGCACGACGCGGCCGATCGACTTTCTGATGCCGAGCATCAAGGTCATCCTGCTTGGCGGCATGCAGGAGCCCGGACATGGCGCCGGCTCGATCCTCGCCGGCCTGCTGGCTCGTCCCGAGCAATTGCGGCAGGTGCTCGCCGATCCCGAGACTTTCGTGCCGAAGGCGGTCGACGAGGGCCTGCGCTGGGTGGCGCCGATCGGCACGCAGACGCGGCAGACGACGCGGGCAGTCGAGCTTGGCGGCGTGACGATCCCGGCCGGCGCTGCCGTCGCCGCCCTCGTCGCTTCGGCAAGCCGCGACGAGAGCCGCTTTGCCGATCCCGACCGCTTCGACATCAACCGCAACGAAGGCAACCATGCCGCCTTCGGCTTCGGCCATCATTTCTGTTCGGGCCGGTTCTTCGCACGCGAGCAGATGTGCCTTGCGGTGCGGCTGTTGCTCCAACGCTTCCCCGATCTCAGCCTTGTGCCGAGC
>NZ_RZQA01001414.1:0-896 GCF_004022915.1 Mesorhizobium sp. M7A.F.Ca.US.006.04.2.1 | reverse complement strand
ATTCCAGGCTGGGCAACCGGTTGCGGATGTCCTCGACGGCCGAATTCACCGGCTTCGACCGCACTTTCAAGCCCGCCGATTTCAAGACGATCATCAGCACCGGCAAAGATCTTTTCCCGGGTGCCTTCGACGAGAAGAAGGCTGTGTTCTGGGCGGGCCTGCGCCCGATGATGCCCAACTCGGTGCCGGTCATCGGCCAGGCGCGCTACAAGAATCTCTATCTCGACACCGGCCACGGCCATGTCGGCTGGACCATGGCCTGCGGCTCGGGGAAATTCCTTGCCGACCTCGTTTCCGGCCGCAGGCCGGAGATCGACCCGCAGGGGCTGGTTTACGGGGGCTAGGATGTCGGGACCGCAAGTCGCCATCGACCTTGGCCGCATCGAGCGCAACGCGCGCACCATCGTCGAGCGCTGCGCGCTGTCGGGCATAAAAGTGTTCGGCGTCACCAAGGGCACTTGCGGCATGCCGCAAGTGGCACGCGCCATGCTGCGCGGCGGCGTCGCCGGCATCGCCGAATCGCGTTTCGAGAACATCCGCCGGCTGCGCGACAGCGGCATCAACGCACCGATCATGCTGCTGCGCAGCCCGCCGATGGCGCGGGTCGAGGAGGTGGTGCGCACCGTCGACATCAGCCTGCAATCGGAACTCGCCACCATCCGCGAAATTTCGCGCATCGCCGAGCGCATGGGCCGCGTCCACGACATCATGCTGATGATCGATCTCGGCGATCTCCGCGAAGGCATCTGGCCGAACGACCTGATCCCCACGGTTGAGCAGATCCTGCAGTTCAAGGGCGTGCGCATCGCCGGCATCGGCACCAATCTCGGCTGCTTCGGCGCCATCATGCCGACGCCGGAAAACCTTGGGCAGCTCGTCGCCCATGCCTACAAGAC
>NZ_RZQA01001413.1:0-898 GCF_004022915.1 Mesorhizobium sp. M7A.F.Ca.US.006.04.2.1 | reverse complement strand
CCATCATGAAGGCGAGCGCCGCCCGTCAGTTCACCTCGGCCTTCGCGCCGTTCGCGCTCGCCTTCATGATGGCGCGGACATCGGTCGCCAATTCCCTGTGGGTGCTGGTGGTCGTCGCCGCGAGCGGCGTCATCGCCTTCCTCGCCATCGCGCTGCTCAGGCGGCGCGGCGGCCCGGCAGCGTTTGCGATTGGCGGCAGCGCGGAAGAGGCGACCTGACCGCCCGCCTTTAGTGCCGCAGAATCTTGCTCAGGAAAGCGCGGCTGCGGTCGGTCTTGGGGTGTGAGAAGAACTCGTCGGGCGTGCCGCTTTCGACGATGGCGCCGGCGTCCATGAACACCACGCGCTGGGCGACCTTGCGGGCAAAGCCCATCTCGTGCGTCACCACCATCATGGTCATGCCTTCCTCGGCGACCGCCACCATGACGTCGAGCACTTCGGAGATCATCTCGGGGTCGAGCGCCGAGGTCGGCTCGTCGAACAGCATGATCTTGGGCCGCATGCCGAGGCAACGCGCGATCGCCACGCGCTGCTGCTGGCCGCCGGAGAGCTGTGCGGGATAGGCATTGACCTTGTCGGCGAGGCCAACCTTGGCCAGCAATTCGCGGCCTGCTTTTTCAGCCTCGGCGCGCGGGATCTTGCGGACATGGATTGGGGCGAGCGTGACGTTTTCGAGTGCCGTCTTGTGCGGATAGAGGTTGAACGACTGGAAGACGAAGCCGATCTCGGTGCGCAGTTGCGTCATGTTGGTGGCGGGATCGCCGAGCCGCTGGCCGTCGACGACGAGGTCGCCGTCCTTGATCGCCTCCAGGCCGTTGACGCAGCGGATCAGAGTGCTTTTGCCCGAGCCGCTCGGGCCGCAGACGACGACCACTTCGCGCGGTTCGACGCTGAGCGTG
>NZ_RZQA01001412.1:0-901 GCF_004022915.1 Mesorhizobium sp. M7A.F.Ca.US.006.04.2.1 | reverse complement strand
TCCTCGCGCAGCCGCCAGAATTGTGCCCGATGCGCACCTGTCGCCGCCAGCGCGCCGTCGCTAACCAGGCTCTGTTCCATGCCCCATTCCAGAGCCGAAGCCAGGATCTCGTCCAGGGGAACGCGTGACGACCCCGATGCCAGTTCGACCAGCAGATAGACGTCGCCCCGTGTCTCCAGTTGGTAGGCAAGGTCGGGCACGTGCTTGAGCGCCAATCGCAGGCCCACATCGGAGAAGAACTCGAGGCCAGTCAGGAATTCCCCGGCCTCGCCGCGCAGGAAGGCGCCGAACGAAACGGCGGCGGCAAAGTCGGGCAGGACCAGAAGGGCGCTCGCTTGCTGCCGAGGCTTGGGGTAGAGCCGCAGGATCGCGCGCGTGACGATGCCGAGCGTGCCCTCAGCGCCACAGAACAGCTTGCGCAGTTGATAGCCGGCATTGTCCTTCTGCACCGCGCGCAGTCCGTCCCAAATCCCGCCATCAGGCGTCACGACTTCGAGACCCAGGACGAGATCCTGCATCATGCCGTATCGGAAAGCCTGGCTGCCGCCCGCATTGGTGCCGATCAGGCCGCCGATCCTGGCGCTGCCTTCTGCGCCCAGATGCATTGGAAACATCAGCCCATGCGGCTCCAGCGCCTCGTGCAGCGTTGCCAGCACGACACCCGCCTCGACGACGATCGATCCGCTTTCCAGATCCGGCTTCCCGATCGCCGTCATGCGTGACAGCGAGACGATCACCGCATTGGGCTGCTCGGCGACGGCGGCGCCGCAAAGCCCGGTGTTTCCGCCTTGTGGCACGACTGCCAGTCCGGCCTCGCGACATAGTTTGACGACACTGGCAACCTCCGGCGTATTCGCGGGCCTGGCAACGCCCAGAGGTGCGACGCCGTAGCGATTGAGCC
>NZ_RZQA01001411.1:0-901 GCF_004022915.1 Mesorhizobium sp. M7A.F.Ca.US.006.04.2.1 | reverse complement strand
CCAGTACTGGCTTGCAGCGTTGGCCTGGATGTTGACGATGATGCCAAGATCGGCGTCGAGGGTGGCGGTGACGGCGGCGTCCAGCATGTCCAGCAACTGACTGCGCGTCTTGGCGTCGGCGGCCAGGAAAGGGCCGGGATCGACGGGCAAGCGGATGAAATCGAGCCCGGTCTCGCGCAACCGACGCAGGTCGTCTGGGGTCGGCACCGGCCGTTGCGACTGGAAGGGCGGCCAGCCGTAGTCGGTGCGGGGTGCGGGAAATTCACGCGTCAGCGAGAACCAGGGCCAGGCGTTGACGCCGCGCCGAAACCGCGTCTCGGCGGCGGCGCGAGCGATTGGTGCGACCGGGAGCGAGCCGAGAGCCGCTGCAGTGGACAGCGCGGTCCGCAGCACCCGCCGGCGCGACCAGCCTATCATACGGTTCCTGGCGATGCGTGATCCATCGCAGTGGTCTTGGCGGCGGTCATGCCGAGCAGATGATAGGCCTCGTTTTCATAGGCGAGCAGGACATCGTCCCAGCGAAAGGCTTCGCGGGCCCGCGCCCTCGCGGCAACGCCGCAGGCCTTGACCAGGGCATCATCGTCCAGCGCCTGCTGCATCCGCTCGGCGCAACTGTTCTTGTCGGTGAAGTAGATCGCCGCAGCCCCTGCGGTCCACCTGTTGTAGGGATTGTCATGCGCGATCACCATGTTGCCGGCCGCCAGCGCCTCGACCAGCGACGGGTTGGTCCCGCCCACCGTGTGGCCGTGCAGATAGGCGCGGGCGTGGAAGCGCAGGGCCTTCACCGTTGCCTGGTCGTAAATGGCGCCCGGCAGCACCACCGAACCGTTCGCCGCCTTGCGGATGGCGGCATGGTAGGGGATGTCGTCGGACAGCGTTCCCAGCACCACCAGCTTCATGT
>NZ_RZQA01001410.1:0-904 GCF_004022915.1 Mesorhizobium sp. M7A.F.Ca.US.006.04.2.1 | reverse complement strand
GCGTATCGCTGATCTGGCCGAGGACGAGCGGCCAGCGACACTCTATCTTGTCGTGCCGCCCTCCGACATCAGCCGTACCAAGCCGCTCATCCGGCTCGTGCTGAACCAGATCGGGCGAAGGCTGACGGAAGACCTTCATGCGAAGGATCGACGGCATCGTCTGCTTATGATGCTCGACGAGTTTCCGGCGCTCGGCCGGCTCGATTTCTTCGAAAGTGCGCTCGCCTTCATGGCGGGCTATGGCATCAAGTCTTTCCTGATTGCCCAGTCGCTCAACCAGATCGAAAAAGCCTACGGTCCGAACAACTCCATCCTGGACAACTGCCATGTGCGGGTGAGCTTTGCCACCAATGACGAGCGCACGGCCCGGCGCGTCTCCGACTCACTCGGCACGGGAACCGAGATGCGGGCCATGAAAAACTATGCCGGGCACAGATTGTCGCCCTGGCTCGGGCATCTGATGGTCTCGCGGCAGGAGACCGCGCGGGCCCTGATGACGCCCGGCGAGATCATGCAGCTTCCGCCGACCGATGCCATCATCATGGTCTCGGGCCTGTTCCCCATCCGGGCGAACAAAGTGCGCTATTTCGCCGATCCACGCCTGGCCGGGCGTGTCCTGTCGCCACCGAAGCCGGAAACGATCTCAGGGACATCGCGCCCGGATGACTGGACCGGCACAACAGTCCCAGCGGTGCCGGAAGGCAATCCTGCCCAATCCGGGCACTCTGCGGATGCGCAGGATGAGGATCCGGCAAATGGCGGCATCCGCCGTCAGCCGGAACTTCCCGAGCAGGAGGACATTGCGCCTTTGCAAACGGCACAGCACAACGACGAGTTCGAGCTGGACCGCGACGAACTCGATGATGACGCGCTGCGTCGACGCGCGGTCGATCAGGCCATGCGG
>NZ_RZQA01000140.1:0-9792 GCF_004022915.1 Mesorhizobium sp. M7A.F.Ca.US.006.04.2.1 | reverse complement strand
AAACCGCCTATATCGACGGCTATTCGTTCCCGCGCTTCTTCGTCAGGATCTTCATGCCCCTGATCGCCAGCGGCATCGGCGTGGCCTGCTTCTTCTGCTTCATGTTCTCGTGGGTGGAACTGCTTATCGCCCGTACGCTGACCACCACCGACGCCAAGCCGATCGCCGCCACCATGACCCGCACGGTTTCGGCCGCTGGCATGGACTGGGGCCTGCTCGCCGCCGCCGGCGTGCTCACGTTGATCCCCGGCGCGCTCGTCATTTGGTTTGTGCGCAATTATATCGCCAAGGGCTTCGCCCTGGGGAGGGTTTGACGATGAATTTCGACCTCACCTGGATGGCGTGGACGTGGCCGACGGCGGCCTTTTTCGGGACCATCCTTCTGCTGCTTTGCGGCATGGCGGCGTGGGAATACGCCTCGCCGGGCGGCAATCCGCGCGTCGGCGTGCTGCGCTTCGAGACAACGCGCGGCGACCGTCTTTTCCTGTCGCTGCTTGGCAGCGCCTTTATCCATCTCGCTTGGTTGGGTCTTGTCGGATCCAACCTGTGGTGGGCTCTCGCTCTCTCCGTGGTCTACGCCATTGGCGTGTTCCGCTACGTATAGAGGGGGAAACTGTTGGAGCGACCGCGTGCCGGCGGCCGCTCCAGATCGCACTTGAACCTTAAAACTGTGGAGGAAACACATGCGAAGGCAATTTTTAACATCAACGACGGCCCTTGTCCTGTTGCTGGGCGTGGGCAATGCCTATGCCGGGATGGACGAGGCAAAGGCTTTCCTGGACAAGGAAATCGGCCCGCTCTCGACGCTCGACCGCGCTGGCCAGGAAGCCGAAATGCAGTGGTTCATCGATGCCGCAAAGCCTTTCGCCGGCATGGACATCAAGGTCGTTTCGGAAACCATCGCCACGCACCAGTATGAATCGCAGGTGCTGGCGCCGGCCTTTACCGCCATCACCGGTATCAAGATCACGCATGACGTCATCCAGGAAGGCGACGTCGTCGAGAAGATCCAGACCCAGATGCAGACGGGCCAGAACCTTTATGACGGCTGGGTCAACGATTCCGACCTGATCGGCACCCACTGGCGCTACCAGCAGGTGCGCAATTTGACCGACTGGATGGCGGGCGAGGGCAAGGATGTCACCAACCCGAACCTCGACCTGAAGGATTTTATCGGCACCTCGTTCACGACCGCTCCGGACAAGAAGCTCTACCAGCTTCCCGACCAGCAGTTCGCGAACCTCTACTGGTTCCGTTACGACTGGTTCAACGACGAGAAGAACAAGGCGGACTTCAAGGCCAAGTACGGCTACGACCTTGGCGTTCCCGTCAACTGGTCTGCCTATGAGGACATCGCCGAGTTCTTCACCGGCCGCGAGATCGACGGCAAGAAGGTCTATGGCCACATGGACTACGGCAAGAAGGACCCGTCGCTCGGCTGGCGGTTCACCGACGCCTGGCTGTCGATGGCCGGCAATGGCGACAAGGGCCTGCCGAACGGTCTGCCGGTCGATGAGTGGGGCATCAAGGTCGACGAGAATTCGCGTCCGGTCGGCTCCTGCACGGCGCGCGGCGGCGACACCAATGGCCCGGCCGCCGTCTACTCGATCCAGAAATACCTCGACTGGCTGAAGGCCTACGCTCCGGCGGAAGCCCAGGGCATGACCTTCTCCGAATCCGGCCCGGTTCCGGCGCAGGGCGCGGTTGCCCAGCAGATCTTCTGGTACACCGCCTTCACCGCTTCGATGGTCGATGCCGGCGCCAAGGCGGTGCTGAACGACGACGGTACGCCGAAGTGGCGCATGGCGCCGTCGCCGCATGGCGTCTACTGGAAGGACGGCATGAAGCTCGGCTATCAGGACGTCGGCTCCTGGACGCTGATGAAGTCGACCCCGACCGACCGCGCCAAGGCCGCCTGGCTCTACGCGCAGTTCGTCACCTCGAAGACTGTCGACGTGAAGAAAAGCCATGTCGGCCTGACCTTCATCCGCGAGAGCACGATCCACGACAAGAGCTTCACCGAGCGGGCTCCGAAGCTCGGCGGCCTGATCGAGTTCTACCGTTCGCCGGCCCGCGTCCAGTGGTCGCCGACCGGCACCAACGTGCCTGATTATCCAAAGCTGGCACAGCTCTGGTGGCAGGCGATCGGCGATGCGTCGTCGGGTGCCAAGACGGCGCAGGAAGCGATGGACTCGCTCTGCGGCGAGCAGGAGAAGGTCATGAGCCGCATCGAGAAATCGGGCGTCCAGGGCGATATCGGCCCGAAGATGGCCGAAGAGCATGACCTCGCCTACTGGAACGCCGACGCGGTCAAGAAAGGCAATCTCGCTCCTCAGCTGAAGATCGAGAACGAGAAGGAAAAGCCGATCACCATCAACTACGACGAACTGGTGAAGAGCTGGCAGAAGTAACCTTGGTGCCGGCGTTCGCGCCTGCATCATGAGAATAAGGGGAGGCGGCATCTTGCCGTCTCCCCTGTTTGTGTAAAAAATAAGCGGGGAGGCAGAATGACCGGATACATCCTTGCCATCGACCAGGGCACGACTTCGACCCGGGCGATCCTGTTCGACGGCCAGATGAAGCTCGTCGGCAGCGGACAGAAGGAGTTCACCCAGCATTACCCGGCCTCCGGCTGGGTCGAGCACGATCCCGAGGATATCTGGGCGAGCGTGGTGTCGACCGTGAAGGCGGCGCTGAAAAAGGCCGGCCGGGATGCATCCGACGTGGCCGCGATCGGCATCACCAACCAGCGCGAAACCGTCGTTATCTGGGACAGGGCGACCGGCAAACCGATCCACAACGCCATCGTCTGGCAGGACCGGCGCACCGCGCCGCTGTGCCAGAAACTCAAGAAGCAGGGGCTGGAGAAGACATTCACCAAAAAGACCGGCCTGCTGCTCGATCCGTATTTTTCCGGCACCAAGATCTCCTGGATGCTGGACAAGGTTAAGGGCGCCAGAAAGCGCGCCGAGAAGGGCGAGCTGCTCGCCGGCACCATCGACAGCTTCCTGATCTGGCGTCTGACCGGCGGCAAGGTCCACGCCACGGATGCCACCAACGCGTCGCGCACGCTGGTCTACAACATCGAGAAAAATGCCTGGGACGACGAACTGCTGTCGATACTGAACATCCCGGCAAAAATGCTCCCCGAGGTAAAAGATTGCGCCGATGACTATGGAATCACGGAGAAAAATCTCTTCGGCGCCGAGATAAGAATCCTCGGTGTTGCCGGCGACCAGCATGCGGCGACCATCGGCCAGGCCTGTTTCGAGCCGGGCATGATGAAATCCACCTACGGCACGGGCTGCTTTGCGCTGCTCAACACCGGCAGCGACCTTGTGCGTTCGAAGAACCGCCTCTTGACCACTATTGCCTACAGGCTGAACGGCAAGACCACTTATGCGCTGGAGGGCTCGATCTTCATTGCCGGCGCCGCGGTCCAATGGCTGCGCGACGGCATCAAGGTGATCGGCAAGGCCGCGCAAAGCGGCAAGCTGGCTGCCGAGGCTGATCCAACGCAAAACGTCTACCTGGTGCCGGCCTTCGTCGGGCTCGGCGCGCCGCATTGGGACGCCGAGGCACGCGGTGCCATTTTCGGGCTGACGCGCAATTCCGGGCCGGCGGAATTCGCCCGCGCCGCACTCGAATCCGTCGCCTACCAGACGCGCGACCTGCTCGACGCCATGCGTAAGGACTGGAAGGGAGCTTCGGCCAAGACCGTGCTGCGGGTCGACGGCGGCATGGTTGCGTCGGACTGGACCATGCAGAGGCTGGCCGACATCCTCGACGCGCCGGTCGACCGTCCGACCATCCTGGAGACGACGGCGCTGGGTGCCGCGTGGCTCGCCGGGTCGAAGGCAGGCGTGTGGCCGGATGCCAAGAAATTCGCGAAGAGCTGGGCGCTCGAGCGGAGGTTCCAGCCGGCCATGGATGGCTCCGCGCGCGCAGCCAAACTTGCTGGTTGGCGCGATGCTGTGCGCCGGACGCTGAGCGTGTAGTGAGCAGCCATCAGGGTGAGAGGAGAATGAAGCCAGACTGGTATCCTGCTTGGCGCGACGGCCGTTGAGCAACTGCATGCCAAGAATGACCGCTTGCATAGAGATTTTCGCCTCGGCAGTTGGTCACGCTATGACTATGACCTCACGGCCGGAAAGCTTCTGTTCTCGGATGAAGGAGGCGTCAAGATCGTCACTGAGATCCAGATTGCAGGCTCCACGAGCGCCAAGGCCAGCAATTGGCTGTGGGCTTGGGCAAATTCGAATTTGCCCAGCGAGCTTCTCAGCGACGCCAAGCTGGTTCGCTCCTTCGGCGAGAAGAACAGCATAGATGAGTTGGCCCAGGCCTATGTGCCCAACGCCGGCAATGACCTGGAAGCGCTGGGTTGGGAATTGACGGGAACAATGGTTCGAATTTGCCATGCTCTCGGTGCGTATCGCTCACCGCGTGGTGAGGGTGGAGCGCTCTATTTGATTTTCAAAAGTATCAGCTGGGCGAACTGACCAGCACTCTCGCGCCTGGGCACGTCGAAAAATGGCCCGCGCCGTTGCCGGCGCAGGCCATTTTTACTCGGTACTCACACTTCGGATCAGTAAGGCGAGCGGCACTCCCTGCGAGGGCCGTAATTCGGCTGGAACGTGTTGTCCGAAGTACGGTAGCTGCGATAGTGGTCGTAGCACCACTGGACGTGGGCGTTACCCCCGTAGACGCGGTTGTTTTCATTGTTGATGATTGCCCCGGTAATCAGCGCGCCGGTAGCGAAGGCCGCAAGCGGGAACCAATAATCGCCGTGACGACGGTAGCCGGGGCGATATTCGCGATAGCCGCGATGGCCATTCCAATACATGCCGCGATTGCGGGAAAAAGTGCGGTCACGCGAAAAATTGCGATTGTAGCGGTCCTTGCGCCACTCCCGGTACTGGACTGTCTGTACATCCGGCACCGCGACCTGGGACTGCGGCACATAGTTCGGTTGGGCATTAACCGACACCGCCTCCGCCGCAACGAATGTGGCGGAGAGAGCGGTCGCCAGCAGGCTCGTTGTGATTCTGTTCATTGGTCTTCTCCTCGATGGTTTGGCGGACGTCCCTGTGCCCGAAAAACGAGCGGCGCATACAATTGTTCCCCAGACTGGATGCCACCGTCAGGCATAAATGGCAGCGTTCCTTGGCCGTTCTCCCCCCGACAGCGCGTGGGACAAGTGCCGCGACAGGGCGAAGCCGCCCGTGTTTGCGAGACCTCTTTTTCCGGTTGACCGGTCGAGGCACTCTCCCTATGTTCCGCGCAATTTCGAGGGCCGCCTTTCGCCCGCGGGAGCGCGTAGCTCAGCCGGTAGAGCAACTGACTTTTAATCAGTAGGTCATGGGTTCGAATCCCATCGCGCTCACCACTCCCAAACCCAAGCAGCGCAAGGCTTTGCGGAGATTTGGCGACCGGTCTTTTTGAATTCCTTTGTGTCTTTAATAACGATTTAGTAATGGCTGGCCAGCGTGCCGGTGGAATGCATTGACTCGGCTGGTCCGCGCTATACGATTGTCCGCGAGTTCCCCGGCAACCCCTCTTCAAAATCCCGGATGAAGTAGGAGTGTGTGCCTATGAAAAGCTATTCTCGGGAGTTCGCCCTCAGCGACAACTCGGACGGTTCATCCCACAGGCTTTTGGTTTTCGGCGAATTTCCGAATGCCGAAGGGTTCGTCGGATGCCTCACGACTGCCAAAGGTGCGGAAGTTCTTATCCTCGGCCTCAATGCCACTGGAGGGAGGCCGGCAAAGTTTCGCGATTATCTGGAACGGGCCGACGCTCGCTTCCGGAGATTCAAAAAGAAGCAGGCCACAAAGGCCTAGCAGTAGCTAATCGGCCAAAACCACCGTCCCAAGCCATAGAGCCATGCGCGCCGCCCCAAGTGTGTGGGCGGCGCTGAATTGCGGAATGTGGCCCGGTAGTTTACGCAGGGAGACCCGTAATTTTCTGCATCGAGAAGAAGAAATGCCTGTCATCGTAAATTTTTGGATGGGAAGCCCACTAAGTTACATCACCACGAAAATAGAAACTTACTTCAACGATCAGGCCATCAGCAGCGCGACGGGATTCATTTTGCACCTCGCGACCAACTATTTTCTGATCACTAATTGGCATGTGTTGAGCGGTAGAAATCCGATCGACAATGCGTGCCTTTCACCAACAGCAGCAATTCCCAATCGCATTAAGTTTCATGTCGCGCTTTCCAAGAAACGGATCATCAAAGGTCGAGAGCACGAGTCGCTTTTTTTCAAACCAATGGACGTGTGGTTATTTAAGCGAAATGAACCGATCTGGATCGATAGCAAAGGTAACGACAATCAAAATGACTTTGCTGCTATCCTGATCGACAGCTACGTGCCGGAATTGAAGAGCAGGGGGCACAGCCTGCGCTCAATTGCAGGAGGCAAAGTGACAATGAAGCGTGGCGCTTCGCCGCCAGAAACTGGGCCAGTACCGGTGTCTGACGTCAGCCATTTTTACCCGGCGGTTGGATCAGAGGTTTTTGTTCTCGGCTACCCAAAAGGGATTAGTGCTGGTGGCGTGTTCCCAATATGGAAACGAGCGTCAATTGCATCGGAACCTCAGACATCCCTCACTCTAGGCGGAAAGGAATACCCGACCGCTTTCTACATTGATGCGATGACGAAGTCAGGAATGTCCGGATCGCCCGTTGTTTATTTGGGCGAAAAGGGAGACCGGCTGTTTTCGGACGACGGAGTTCAAGTCGAGCTCAAGGACGACGAGCCATTGATGGTTGGAGTCTATGCTGGCCGAGACGGTGTGTCCAAAGACGAGCACGAATTGTCGCTGGGTAGGGTCTGGAAAACGGAAGCCGTTGAGCGAATGGCCTTTGCCGCCATCGCTAGACCGCTTCACAAAAGACACACCAGCTAGAAGCCCCCTTCGGCTAGTGGCGCAACTTCAAGCCCCGGCTTAGCTGATTGAAATGGCCGCCGGCGGGGGCAGCGCGCCTTTCCAGATAAGCTGCCCCTTCGGTCTCCACGAACTGCTGGACCAGCGCGTCGACCGTTAACAGCCCTCGCTCGGTCCTAGCATGGACGACTCGCTCTTTCTTGCGGCCATCGGACTCACCGACCTCGAAATCATTTTGGCTTTCCAGTGTCGCCATGGCGCCCTCGATCAGCCCCTGTTTGACGCCAGCTTTTGCGAGCGAATGAAAGAGGGTCATACGGACGGCGTGGTCGCGTGACGCCTGCTTTTCAGCCGCCACCATCTTGGGGCCTTCAACCTTCAGCGTCTCCAGCGAAGCCGTGAGGCGGGCGATCTCAGCCTTTGCCTCCGTGACGTAGTTGGCGGCGCTGACGCACAGTATCAAATCGTAGCCCTCGCAATCGTCATCGTCCTCGTCAACAGGCCGGTAGGCGATGCGGTATTCATGCGGCACCGACGCAAGGTCGGTCTTGGTGAGCTTCATGCGTAGGCGAAGGCCTTCACCGATGTAGTGATCTGACTTGGCCATGTCTCATGCCTCCTGTTGCTGATGGGCAGCGAGCACGCTTTCGCGCTTGGAGCGCGCGGCCATGGCGGCATTGGCGAAGGTAGTGTCGCCCGCCTGCTGCACGAGTTTGATGAATGCTCCACCGCCCACATCAGACGCGACGCGCATTTTCTTCAAACGCTCCAGACGGCGCATCTCGCTCGGAAAGTGCTGGGTGCGGAATCTGTGGCGAAGGGATTCCAATTCGGCCGCCTTCATGCCGGTCGTGACTCTTGGCGCGCGCAGCACCGCACCGATGAGCGCCATATCGTTGCTCGCAAGAGCGTCGTTGATCTCCTTGGCGAGTTCATCGGGAGTCAGTGCCTTCAGCGAGGCCCGAATCTCTTGATCGTACCGCTCTCCAGCCGTGGCGTCCGGTGGGGGCGCAAACGTCACTTTCTCAAGCGACGCTATCGTCGTATCAACCTTCTCCTGAGCGGCGAGCAAGCGGGCCGCGACACGCTCGCCACTTTTGCGCGCCGCACTAGCCACTTGGATCACGGCGGCAGCTAGCGGCTGCGACCCGTCCCCGTACACAGTCTCAGCGAGAGCGACCAGCGCGTGGGCCTCCTCGCGAGCTACCTTCATCGCCGCCGATAGAGCGACATGCTCCAGGTCAGGTTCGGGCTTCGTATTGCCGATCTGCCTCTCGGCGAAATGGTCGATCGTCCGCTCATCGATGGAGGGCGAGACGTGCAATTTCAGTTCCTGTTCGGCAACGCTTGCCATGTGACTTCTCCTACACTTTTCTATTTTCAAGGACGAGCAAGGCGAAGCTGGCGCGAGACACGCCCGCCTGAATCTCGACAAATCCGCCGCTTGCCAATTGCTTGGAGCGGGGTGCCAGCATGATGCGCGCGACATGCTCTTCGCGCTCTAAGCACTGGAAGGTCCCCTTGAGACCGTTGATCGTCACCGGCTCGCCGATCTCGAAGACAGGGCTTTCCACCGCGATCAGCATTTCGGCATCCTTTTGGACGCCGGTGAAACTGCCATCGGAGTTTTTGCGGATCAGCTTCGCATCCTGCCCGCCGCTGGGGTTGCCAACGAAGCCCAGGATGCACCAGCGCAACCCTGATCCCGCCACGACGATATCGCCGACTTGCACGGTCATCAGATTGCTCCCATCAGTTTGGCTTCGGTCCAATCAGCCTCGGGGGAGATGTCGTGTCCGACCATCAGATTGAAGGCGAGGCGCCAGCGCATTATCCATTCGGTGCTGCCGTTTTCGCGCCGCAACTTGATGAACTGGTCGCGCTCTTCGACCACGGCAAATGGCTCGTCACCGTAGAGCGTGTACACGTCGCCCTGATCAATCTCCGTGGTGCCCAGCCACCCCATGAAGATGTCGTTCTCCGACTCCAGCGCGTAGACGATATCGTCGCCATAGGGTGTCGGCTCAGGGCGCACTAGGAACGCGTGACGCCCGTCATGCAGCCCCTCGATGTCAACAGCATCAAGCAGAAACGCGACCACCCATTTGTGGCCCAGCGTGGTTTGAACTACGTCGCCTTCGCGCATGCTGTCCTCACATCGGAATGGCTGTGGTTGTGGTCTTCGTGTGACGTCGGTTGCGAGCGATGACAGCCAGGCATCCAGCGACGGCATTCGCCACGTCGTCATGCCCATTGGGGTTGTGATCGATCGTCTCGCGGCCACCGCTCGTCACGCGGCGCTGCATGCCGACGAGCTGCGACACCAGCTTGGAATGATCCAGAAGCTGGATCGAGCGGCTGTTCAACATCGGCAAAAAGTTCAGGAACAGCTCGCTCTTGTTGAGCGGCGACTTGATGTATCGGATGCCATACCGGTCGAAGGCGTCGACGACCCACTGAGCCGCGTAGTTGTCGCCATAGACTGAATCGCAGCCATACGTCTTGAGCGTCGCGGCGAACTTCATCACGACCTGTTCGGGGCGGAACGGCGGCTTCACCTCGTCCACCAAATCCAGAATGATCAGGTCTTTTCCAAGCTGCTGGTCGTCCAGCCCGTCATGTCCGATGCCCAACGTGAAACTGTCGGTGCCACTGCCGCCAGCCGGGTCGCAGAAGGCCGTGTAGGGCTGGCGCAGAGCGTTGGGCAGAATTGCTGCCAGACCCGCAGCTACGCACGCTTGCACGACGGCAAGGTCCACAAAGGCCGCCAAGTCCTCTCGGAACTCGCCCAGATACTCGGCCCGCGCGGCAGCAGCATCGCGTTCCAGTGCACGCGTCACGACACGCTGCGATAGGCTCGGATTGAAGTCGCGGCTTGCACCCCTCGCGACAAGGATAAGG
>NZ_RZQA01001409.1:0-906 GCF_004022915.1 Mesorhizobium sp. M7A.F.Ca.US.006.04.2.1 | reverse complement strand
GCGACGAACGCCGTCATAGGCTGAAGGGCTGCTTGTCGACAACTTCGTTCCGAATTCCGAAGGGCAAGTTTCGGCCCATAACCGTCGACCGACGTTTCTCCGGTGGCCAATCATGGCCGAAGGAGAAACGAAATGGGACACTCGTGCTACGACCTTGCCGCCTCCGATCGCCGCGCATGGAATGCAGGCAAGAAGATCGGAACGAAACGCCCTCTGAAACTCGACAGATATGGGGCGATACGCTTCTATCTCGATCGAGAGCGGCGTCTGCGAGACAGAGCGCTCTTCGATTTGGCGATCGACAGCAAGTTGCGCGGCTGCGATCTGGTCAAGATCAAATCGGCCACCTTGTTGTAGGACGGAAATCCGAAGTCGCGCGATGGTCATCCAACAGAAGACCGGCCGACCTGTTCAGTACCAGTTGATGAGCGACACACGCTCCAGCCTTCTCGCATGGCTGGAGCGACGCGGCGGGACAGTCGATGATTACGCGTTTCCGAGCAGGATCAATCCAAGGGCTCACATGAGCACAAGTTAGTATGCCCGCCTCGTCGACGAATGGGTCGAGGCGATCGGGCTTTGACCAGAGGAATACGGAACCCATTCCCTGCGTCGCACCAAGGCCTCGATCATCTACAAAGCGACGGGAAATCTGCGAGCCATCCAAATTTTGCTCGGTCATGCCAAGATCGAGAACACGGTCCGCTATCTGGGCGTCGATGTTGAGGATGCTCTCGAACTTTCGGAGGCAACGGAGGTTTGATCAGGTGCGGCTCCACTTCACAAGTGGAGCCGTGACCAGCTTGCGCCCAATCTCGGTCGTTGCGGACAGATCTGTCACTGATTGAAAGCGGCATCGTGGCGACCACGCTGGGGCGTCCCTCGCGACTCAGCGCGTTCAAAGCC
>NZ_RZQA01001408.1:0-914 GCF_004022915.1 Mesorhizobium sp. M7A.F.Ca.US.006.04.2.1 | reverse complement strand
TCCTTGATCAGATCGATGACCGCGCCAAGCTGCTCGGGAGAAACCGGAGCGTTTTCAATGTCTTTTCCGGCCTTGTTCAATTGCCCGAGCAGATCGTTGATGACCCAGTTGGCGGCGAGCTTGCCGTCGCGGCCGGCGGCCACCTTCTCGAAATAGTCGGCGATCGGCTTTTCCGAAACCAGGATCGAGGCGTCATAGGCCGACAGGCCGAGCGACGCGATCAGCCGCGCCTTCTTGTCGTCTGGCAGTTCCGGCAATTCCTTGGCCAGCGCATCGACATAGGCCTGGTCGAATTCCAGCGGCAAGAGGTCCGGATCGGGGAAGTAGCGGTAATCATGTGCCTCTTCCTTGGAGCGCATCGAACGCGTCTCGCCCTTGGCGGCGTCGAACAGCCGCGTCTCCTGGTCGATCTTGCCGCCATCCTCGAGAATGGCGATCTGCCGGCGCGCCTCGTAGTCGATGGCCTGGCCGATGAAGCGGATCGAGTTGACGTTCTTGATCTCGCAGCGCGTGCCGAACTCGCCGCCCGGCTTGCGCACCGAAACGTTGACGTCGGCGCGCATCGAACCTTCGTCCATGTTGCCGTCGCAGGTGCCGAGATAGCGCACGATGGTGCGCAGCTTGGTGACATAAGCCTTGGCTTCGTCGGCCGAGCGCATGTCGGGCTTGGAGACGATCTCCATCAGCGCCACGCCGGAGCGGTTGAGGTCGACATAGGACATGGTCACATGCTGGTCGTGCATCGACTTTCCGGCATCCTGCTCCAGATGCAGCCGCTCGATGCCGACCTCGATGTCCTCGAATTCGCCCTGACGATCGGGGCCAACGGAAACGATCACCGTGCCCTCGCCGACGATCGGCTGCTTGAACTGCGAGATCTGGTAGCCCTGCGGCAGGTCTGGATAGAAGTAGTT
>NZ_RZQA01001407.1:0-916 GCF_004022915.1 Mesorhizobium sp. M7A.F.Ca.US.006.04.2.1 | reverse complement strand
CCACCTCGTTGGCCGAACCCGCCCGTGGCAACAGTTTTGCCCCTGTTTTCACTATCTTGCCAAGCTTGCCCAGTTTGCCGAGCAGTTTCGAGCCGCCTTTGGCTGCCGCCTTGTCATCTCCGGCGGGCGCGTCATCCGAACGGGTGAGCTCCGTCTCCTGCACCACTGCCGTCAGCAGGCGCTTCAGCGCGGAATCGGCGCTCGAAAGATCCTTGAGGTTCTCACTGGCGACGATGAGATCGGTCAATGGCGCGAGCCTCATGTCGCGCAGGAAGCTGTCCCATTGCGCGATATAGTCGTCATAGTAGAGCTTCAGAATATCCTCGGACAGCGCCGAGACCGAGGTTTCGGAGTTCTCTGAGCAGCCGCCAGCGAAAACGGCACGATCGAGCGCGGCCTGTGCGGCGACATCGTCGATGCGATCGAGAATGACGTCGTGGAAGCCGGCATAGGTGAAGGCGCCGGAAATGCCGACGCGAAGCGTCTTGGCGGAACGCCGCGCAAACACCTTGCCGCCGTTTGGGCCGGCGAAATTCGCCGGGACCCACTCCTTGAGCCCGGCCACTGCCGGATCGGCCAGCAACTGTTTGTAGGCGCGCGCCGGCAACGAAATGGTGCACACCGTTTTCAGCGCTTCGGCAACCAGGGCCTGGTCGGGCGCGACATAGCTCTCGTCGACCGTCATCCGGCGGATGGCGGCAAGCTGATGCTCTTCGGCATCGGCGGTCGGAAATGGTGCCGCGGCCGCGAATTCGGGCAAGCTGTTCGCCCACCAGTCTTGGGCGTAATCGGGATCCATCTGAGACAGGCCCGTCATCATGCGATAGGTTTTCAGCGCGCCGAGCATGAAATCCGGGTCGCGGATTTGCCGCCACATCGTCGCTTCGAGCAAGGCGATCATGCGCGGCTCAAGAAC
>NZ_RZQA01001406.1:0-916 GCF_004022915.1 Mesorhizobium sp. M7A.F.Ca.US.006.04.2.1 | reverse complement strand
CTATCGTTTCGAGAAGCCGAACCGCTGGATGACGTCGGGCGGGCTGGGCACGATGGGTTATGGCCTGCCGGCAGCACTCGGCGTGCAGATCGCGCATCCCGACGCTTTGGTCATCGACATTGCCGGCGACGCTTCGGTGCAGATGACGATGCAGGAGATGAGCGCGGCGGTGCAGCACAATGCGCCGATCAAGATCTTCATCCTCAACAACCAGTATATGGGCATGGTGCGGCAGTGGCAGCAGTTGCTGCACGGCAACCGGCTGTCGCATTCCTATACCGAGGCGATGCCGGACTTCGTCAAGCTGGCCGAGGCCTATGGCGGCCACGGCATTCGCTGCGAAAAGCCGGACGAGCTGGACGACGCGATCAAGGAGATGATCTCGGTCAGGAAGCCGGTGCTGTTCGATTGCCGCGTGGCGACGCTCGCCAACTGCTTCCCGATGATCCCGTCGGGCAAGGCGCATAACGAGATGCTGTTGCCCGACGAGGCGACCGACGAGGCGGTGGCCAATGCCATCGACGCCAAGGGCAGGGAACTGGTGTAGCCGGCAGAACCAAGGCAGGGCTGTCGCGAGAAAGCCCTGCGCAAACAAAGAATTAGCTCAAGAGCTTGAAATCGAGATTCATGTCATGAACGCACAGCTACAACCGACCGGTTCGGCCTATTTTATCGCCAAGGAAACGGAAAAGCCGGAAAACCACACGCTTTCCGTGCTGGTCGACAATGAGCCGGGCGTGCTTGCCCGGGTCATCGGCCTATTTTCCGGGCGCGGCTACAACATCGAGAGCCTGACCGTCTCCGAGACCGAGCATGAAAAACACCTGTCGCGCATCACCATCGTGACGCGCGGCACGCCGCATGTGCTGGAGCAGATCAAGCACCAGCTGGAGCGCATCGTGCCGGTGCACCGCGT
>NZ_RZQA01001405.1:0-920 GCF_004022915.1 Mesorhizobium sp. M7A.F.Ca.US.006.04.2.1 | reverse complement strand
GATCTCGGCCGGGAACGACGGGTCGCTGGCCGCGGCAATCAGCGCGGTCATGTTGGAGCCGCGTCCCGAGATCAGGACAACGGTGCGTTTCCTCTGCGCGCTCATAGGCCGATCGAACCCCGATAGATGACGCCTGCGTCGCGGCGCGGCACGATGCGGCCGATCGGCGTCACCGTCTCGCCGGCTTCCTGTAGCACGGCCGCGACCTGCGCCGCCTGGCCGGACGCGACCGCCAGGATCATGCCGATGCCGCAATTGAAGGTGCGCATCATTTCTTCCGGCGCCACGCCGCCGGTCTTGGCCAGCCACGAAAACACGGGAGGAACGTCGATCGCCTCGAGGTCGAGCTCGGCCGAAAAATCCTTGGGCAGCACGCGGGGAATGTTTTCCGGGAAGCCGCCGCCGGTGATGTGGGCGAGCGCCTTGATACCATGCGTGTTGCGGATCGCCTTGAGAATCGACTTGACGTAGATGCGGGTCGGCTCGAGCAGTGCTTCGGCCAGAGTGGCCTCGTCGTTGAACGGTGCCGGATCGCTCCACGACAGGCCGCTGACGGCGACGATGCGGCGCACCAGCGAATAGCCGTTCGAGTGCAGGCCGGAGGAAGCCAGGCCCAGCAGCACGTCGCCTTCGACAATGTCATCGGTGGGCAGCAATTGGCCGCGTTCGGCGGCACCCACCGCAAAGCCGGCGAGGTCGTAGTCGTTGCCGTGATACATGCCGGGCATCTCGGCGGTCTCGCCGCCGATCAGCGCGCAGCCGGCCTGGCGGCAGCCCTCGGCAATGCCGCCGACGATCGCGGCACCCTGGTCGGGATCGAGCTTGCCGGTGGCGAAATAATCGAGGAAGAACAGCGGTTCGGCACCTTGCACGACGATGTCGTTGACGCACATGGCGACGAGGTCGATGCCGATCGTGTC
>NZ_RZQA01001404.1:0-921 GCF_004022915.1 Mesorhizobium sp. M7A.F.Ca.US.006.04.2.1 | reverse complement strand
GGCCGTGACCGTCAGGCAGACGCCGCCGCAGGAGATCGAGGCGCCGATGGCGATGGTCTGCGGGTCATAGGCTGTGTCGATGCGGAGCCCCACCCCTTCCCTGAGCGGCTTGACGGACGCGACAGTGCCGACATCGGTGACAATTCCGGTAAACATCGGTGTTGATCCCTAAAGGTCTCTTATCCACTCGGCGTAGCTGTCTTCGCCAAAGCGCATGTCGCGCAATTTGCGAAATCCTGCCGGGATATGGTCGGCGTCGATCGGCGATGCAATGCCGTCGTCGCCGATTGCATCCGGTCCCTGGAACAGCACGATGCGGTCGACCAGCCCGTCGGCCAGGAAAGCGCTCGCCACCCTGGCGCCGCCCTCGACCAGCACGCTGGCCATGCCGAGCGCGGCCAGGTCCTCAAGTAATTCCGGCAAGGCTACGCCGCCCTCGTGCGTCTCGGTGCCGATGAAGCGCACGCCGGCGCGTTCGAGTGCTGCGCGCCGCAGCGGATCGGCCTCCAGGCAGGCGGCGATATAGAGCGGTACCCGGTCGACGCCCGAAACCAGCTTCGAGGCCTCCGGCAACCTGAGCTGGCGGTCGAGCACGATGCGGGCAGGCGAACGGTTCTCAAGCCCCGGCAAACGCACCGTCAGGGCCGGATCATCCTCAAGGGCGGTGCCGATACCAACCAGTATGGCGTCCGCCTCAGCCCGCATCAGATACACTTCTCGGCGCGCGATATCGCCGGTGATCGACACCTGCCCGTCACCTTCCCTGCCGATCTTACCGTCGCTGGAAAGCGCAAGCTTGAGAATCACTTCCGGGCGTTTTCTCAACGATCGAATCAAATAGCCGGCCATCTGCTCGGCAGCTTCCGCCGCCAGCACCTTCTCGACCACCTCGACACCGGCCGCGTGCAGGATCGCATAACC
>NZ_RZQA01001403.1:0-924 GCF_004022915.1 Mesorhizobium sp. M7A.F.Ca.US.006.04.2.1 | reverse complement strand
CGCCAGAACGCCTCCCAACGCGTGCAGCCATCGACCAGGGCCGCCTCCTCCATCGACTTCGGCATGCCGCGGAAATACGCGAACATCATCCACACCGACACCGGCAGCGTGAAGACCGTGTAGGCGATGATCAGGCCAATATGGGTGTCGTACAGCCCGACGCCACGATAGATAAGGAATACCGGCAGGACGATGCCGATCGGTGGCAGGAAGCGCTGTGACAGCACCCAGAAAGACAGGTGCTGGCCGCCCGTGTTGTAGCGCGCCAGACTATAAGCCATCAGCGTGCCCAACAACGCTGAAAGCACCGTGGCCGACAGCGAAATGATCAGACTGTTGATGAGCCCGTCGAGGCCGCGATAAGCGAACAGCGCAGCTTTGTAGTGTACAAGGGTCGGCTCGGTAGGGAACCAGACGGGCGGCACGGTGAGGTAGTCGTCGCTCGGCTTGATCGAGGTGTTGAACATCCAGTAGAGGGGCCACAGCACGAACACGAGGAAGAAGCCGAGCAGCAGCATGCGACCGATCGGCACCGACCGGCGTTTCCTGCGGCGGGCGGGCGCGACGGCGGCCATCAGACCGGCTCCACCTTCAAGAGCCGCCGCACCAGCAGCGTCACTACCAGCGCGGTGAAAATCAGGAATAGCCAGCTTCCGGCCGTCGCCTGCGACAGATGAAACTGGGTGAAGCCGACCGTGTAGAGATAGTAGGAAGCCGTGTAGGTTTGCGTACCCGGGCCGCCGCCGGTCATGATAAAAATGGTATCGAACATTCGGATGGCGTCAAGCAGGCGGAAGGTCAACGCCAGCAGCATCATAGACCCGAGATGCGGCAGCGCGATCGCCCAGAAGGCCTGCCAGGCATTGACGCCGTCGAGTTCCGCCGCCTCGTAGAGGTTCGGAGGGATTGCGGTAAGCCCGGCGA
>NZ_RZQA01001402.1:0-925 GCF_004022915.1 Mesorhizobium sp. M7A.F.Ca.US.006.04.2.1 | reverse complement strand
GGCGATCAGGTCGTCCTTGCTCTTGAAATGGTAGTAGAGCGTGCGCTTGGTGAGACCCGCTTCCTCGGCAACGGCATCGACGCTGACACGACCGATTCCTTCTGCATAGAAGAGCCTGGTCGCGGCATCGACAATGCGTTTGCGGGTAGGGCTCTGCGTGTCGGGCATAAGCCTATGTATACCGACTAGTGAATATACACAAGCGACAAAGGGCATAGTCTTCCTTCCATCAGCATGATGGAGAAGGAAGAGCCAAATGACAGATCTTGTCCTTAGCGAAACCCGGGATGGGATTGCCATCCTCACCCTCAACCGGCCGGAGAAACTCAACGCGCTGAACTATGCCCTGATCGATCGCCTGCTTGCGGTCCTTGACGACATTGAAGTCGATGACAGCGTTCGTGCGGTCATTCTGACCGGAGCAGGGGAGCGGGCGTTTTCGGCGGGGGGCGACATTCACGAGTTCTCGGCCAGCGTGGCGCTTGGCGTCGGTGTCGCGATGCGGGATTTCGTCATGCGCGGGCAGCGGCTGACGGCGAGGCTGGAAGCCTACCGCAAGCCCATCATCGCCGCCGTCAACGGCATTGCCTTTGGTGGCGGCTGCGAAATCACCGAGGCCGTACCGCTTGCTATCGCCAGTGACCGCGCTTTGTTCGCCAAGCCGGAAATCAACCTCGCAATGCCGCCGACCTTTGGTGGAACCCAGCGCTTGCCGAGGCTCGCGGGGCGCAAGCGGGCGCTCGAACTGCTGTTGACCGGCGACTGGTTTGCGCCGCCGCGGGCGCTTGAACTGGGTCTCGTCAACGAGGTTGTCCCGCATGCCGAGTTGATGCCGGCGGCATTTGATCTGGCCAGGCGTATCCTGCGGCACTCCGATCTGGCGATTGCCGGCATCCTCACGGCAGTGGCGCGCGGCCTCAACCAG
>NZ_RZQA01001401.1:0-926 GCF_004022915.1 Mesorhizobium sp. M7A.F.Ca.US.006.04.2.1 | reverse complement strand
AAAAATTCCTCGCCGCAAAGGAGCAGATTGGCATCTGCGGCAGCGTCATCGACGAAGGCATTGCCCGCGGCATGCTCGAGCGCCGGGACGCCTTCCTGGCGACACTGCTGCCCGAAATGGCCAAGCGCCGCGACATCGTCCAGGCCTGGATCGACCGCGAACCGCTGGTCGACTGGATCAGGCCCGAAGGCGGTGTCGTAGGCTTCCCGCGCCTCGATGTCGAACCCGGCTTCGACCTCGACCGGTTCTATGCGAACCTGCTGGAGAACCATGGAACCTATGTCGGACCCGGCCACTGGTTCGAGATGGAAAAACGCTTCTTCCGCGTCGGCTTCGGCTGGCCGACGGAAGCCGAATTGCGCGGCGGCCTCGACGCCATCTCCGTCGCGCTGCGGCAGTAACTTCCGCGTGCCGGCGATGGAACGGGCTGAAAATTCCTTGATCCAGCACTGATTTTGACGCATATCCGCGGCGAACTGAGCTAAAAGTTCCGCCAGCCGGACCAGCGCCCATCGTGGAAGTGCCCCGCCAGCTGACGCCACTGCAAAGGGGCCTCTTAAATCATGACCGCCGAACAGATATCACCGGACCAGCGCTATGCCGCGTTCCGCCACCGCTCCTTCCTGAGTTATTGGGCGGCGCGTTTCCTCACCACATTCGCCACCATGATCGTGTCCGTCGCGGTCGGCTGGCAGATGTACGATTTGACCCGCGACCCGCTCGATCT
The DNA here is from genome assembly GCF_004022915.1 of Mesorhizobium sp. M7A.F.Ca.US.006.04.2.1. Lineage (NCBI taxonomy): Bacteria > Pseudomonadati > Pseudomonadota > Alphaproteobacteria > Hyphomicrobiales > Phyllobacteriaceae > Mesorhizobium > Mesorhizobium sp. M7A.F.Ca.US.006.04.2.1. Next base: position 199 of record NZ_RZQA01001401.1, on the reverse strand, counting down.
CGGCCTGGTCGGCATCGTCCAATTCCTGCCGTCGCTGCTTCTGGTGCTGGTCACCGGTGTCGTCGCCGACCGCTTCGGCCGCCGCCTGATCATGGCGCTGGCGGTCGTGGTGGAGGCGATGTGCGCGCTGGCGCTGCTGTTCCTGGCGCTGCGCGGCATCAGCGGGCCGCTGCCGATCTTCTGCGTGCTTGCCATGTTC
>NZ_RZQA01001400.1:0-927 GCF_004022915.1 Mesorhizobium sp. M7A.F.Ca.US.006.04.2.1 | reverse complement strand
CCGAACCCTGGCCTCCTTGAAAATATCGTAGCCGGCAAAGACTTCGTCGGCGCCTTCGCCCGTCAGCACCACTTTCAAGCCGGCCTCGCGCACGAGGCTCGAGAGCTTGTAGAGCGGGGCAGGGGCAGTGCGCAGGATCGGCCGCTCGGTGAAGCGGATAACGTCAGGGAAGACGGCGGCGATATCGCCTTCCCCGCAGGCGACGGCGCTGTGATGCGTGCCGAGCGCACGGGCCATCTCGATCTGGAAGGGGCTCTCGTCATGTTCGGCGCTATCGAAGGTGACCGAGAAGGTCCTGAGGCCACCCGGCGCCATGCCCGCCGCCAGCGCCGATGTGATGGAGGAATCGAGGCCGCCAGACAGATAGGCGCCGACTGGCACATCGGCGCGCATGCGCATGCGGGTCGCCTCCGTAAGGAGGGCGCGCAGTTCCTCGGCCGCGGCACGCTCGTCCCCGTGCCGGGGCGGCGCGTCCCGGTCGGGATACTCCAGACTCCAGTAGGGCCGGGTCGAGACGCTGCCCTCTTGCACGATCATCAGGCTTGCGGGTTCGATCTCGTAGATGTTGCGGAAGGGCGTGCGCGGCGCGATCGGGGCCCAGAGCGTGAAGATCTGGTCGAGTGCGACCGGATCAATCTCGGCCGCGACGCCCGGGGCCTGGAGGAGCGCCTTGACCTCCGAGGCGAAGTAAAGCCGTTCGCCCTGCCTTGTATAGAAGAGCGGCCGGACCCCCATGCGGTCGCGCGTCAGAACCATGCGGCGGCGGCGGCCGTCCCAGAGCGCAAAGGCGAAATCGCCATTGAGCGCGGAGACGCAATCCTCCCCCATCTCGTCATAGAGATGCAGGATTACTTCGGTGTCGCTGGTTGTCCGGAAATGGCGGCCTTTCGCGCGAAGCTGCTCGCGCAATTCCACATAGTTGAAGAT
>NZ_RZQA01000013.1:0-21880 GCF_004022915.1 Mesorhizobium sp. M7A.F.Ca.US.006.04.2.1 | reverse complement strand
GCATTTGTCTTCGCCGTGAGGGCGGTCATATCGGCTGTCTCCTGTCGGGAAAGTTGCGCGCTCAAGCCAGACGAATGCGCGGGTCGACAATAGCGACGACAATGTCGGCGATCAGGTTTCCGAGCAGAACGAGGATAGCCGAGAACATCAGCAGCCCCATAACAACCGGATAGTCGCTGTAACCAAGGCTATCGAGGAACAAACGTCCCATTCCTGGCCAGGTAAATACAGTTTCGGTCACCAGCGCACCGGTCAGGACGCTGGGAAGCTGCATCCCCGCCAGGGTAATCATCGGCAAAAGGGCGTTGCCGACGACATGCTTCATCAAAATCCGGCGTTCACTCAACCCCTTGGCCCGAGCCGTCTTGACGAAGTCCTGGCTGATGGCGTCGAGAGTAGCCGTCCGCATGTAGCGGCTCCAGATAGCGACATGGACCAGCGACAGCACGATACTTGGCAAGATCAAATGATGGAGATAGCCCAGGATCGAACTATCGCCGATCTCGGACATATTGCCCGCGGGCAGCCAGCCTAACTTCAAGGTAAAAATGTAGATGCCGACGAGGCCGAACCAGAAGGTAGGTACCGACAATGCAACCATGGCACCGACAGTTGCGAGATAGTCGAATAACGAGTAGCGGCGCGTGGCGCCCCGAATTCCAATCCAGGCGCCAAGAGAGATCGCAATCGCGGTTGAGGATCCCATCAGCAGCAGCGTCGCCAAGAGATGGCTGCCAATGATCTGCAATACCGGCGCTCCGTCGCGGAAGGAGTGACCCCAGTCGCCCTGCACCAGCCGCCAAGCCCAGTCCAGATATTGGATCCATATGGGTCGATCGAGGCCCAGCAGCCCCTTGAGGCGCTCGATATCCTGCTGGGTCATTCCGGGATCGAGTCCGAATTGCGCCAGCGGGCCGCCGGGAAGGAGGTTCAGAATCCCGAAGCCGATGATCGAAACGATCACAAGCAGTATCAGGCTCTGCGAAAGGCGATTGAGCAGGAAGCCGCGCATTCGAGTCCTCCGTTGTGGGTTGGCGACTTAGTCTGTTGCCGCCGCCGCAGTGCAATCCGGCGGCGGCAATAGGATGGATCAGGCCTTCCAGCGCCAGTCTGCGGCATGCCACGACGCGGTGCGCGTGTTGGCATTGGGCTTGAAACCGTCCAACCCTGCCTTGCGTCCGAGCACGTTTGTGATCGCTAACAGCGGCAGGAAGGGCAGATCATGGCGCACCACTTCCTGTACGTGATTATAGATCCCGCGCCGCTCTTCCTGATCGAAGCTGCGAGCACCCTTTTCAAGCAAGGCATCGACTTCGGGGTTGGAATATTGTCCGGTGTTCGAACCGTGTCCGCCTTGAGCGGCGATTGCCTTCGTATGGAGGCGGTTTGTGGCGTCGGGGTCCGCGGCAATCAAATAGGTGACGCCCACCATGGCGGTATCGAACTGCGACTTCAGCCAGAATTCGCCCCACATGACTGCAGCCGGCAAGTTCGAGATCGTCATCTCGACGCCGATCTCGGCAAACGTCTGCTGCAAGAACTGCTGCGTCTGCTCGCGCAGGTTGTTGCCTGATGTTGTCGAATTCGCAAAGGACAGTCGCACTCCATCCTTGGCGCGGATTCCATCTGGGCCTGGCGCCCAGCCGGCCTCATCCAGAATCTGGCGCGCACGGTCCAGATTGAATTCCTGCGCGGGCAGGTTCGGATTGTAGTAATAGGACTCCTTCGGCATGAACGTCTCGGTGGGAGTGCCCACGCCGTAGTAAATCGTGTCGACGATCGCTTTCCTGTCCATGGCGGCGTAGAGCGCCTGGCGCACTGCCAGATCCTTGAACTGCGGGCGCCCCAGATTGAGGTATATCGACTCCACGGATGCGCCGGTCTCCAGTGTCACCACGCGGTCTGGCAATTCGCGGGCTTCAGCATAATGGTCGGCCGTAATGTACGATTGATCGACCAGGTCGACGTCACCGCTCTTGAACTGCGTATAGAGCACCGTCATATCGGGAATGTATTTGAAGATGAGCTGCTCGATATACGGACCCTCGCCGGTATACTCCGGGTTGGCGACGAGCTCGATATGGTCGCCCGCTACCCGCTGGCTCCACTTGAACGCGCCGGTGCCGATCGGCGCCTGGTTGAAAGCCGCTGTATTCGGATCGACATCTTTCCCCAGAATGTGCTTGGGCACCATGAAGGTTTCGGCCAGGAACGACAGATAGGGCGCAAAAGCCTCCTTCATCCGCCAAGTGATCTCGGTGGGCGAAACCACCGTGATGTCCTGTACGAGCGAATGGCCGCTTGTACGCCAGGCGCGAAACTTCGGGTTCGTGATGAGCTCCAGGGTGAATTTCACGTCCTCGGCCGTGAAGGGCTCACCGTCGTGCCAGCGGACATTGTCACGCAACCGGATGCGCCAGTTGAGGCCGTCCTCCGAAATGCCGCCGTTTTTCTGGCTTGGCACCTCGGCTGCGAGATTCGGCTGGAGGACGCCTTCAGCATCCATCCTGACCAACGCATCGAAAACCGAGAAATGGACCGCGTCATCGACTTCGATATGCGCCATCAACGGATTGAAGACCGTTGGCTCTTGTGAAAGACCGACGACGACGCGACCGGCCGGACCCGCGGCAGGGGTCTTGGCGAAAGCCGACTTGCCCAGCAGATTGGGCGCGATCAAGCCTGCAGCTCCACCTAGCGCCATCAGTCGCAGCGCCTGGCGCCTCGAATAGTTGGATGTAGTCGTTGAATTTTTGGTCATCGTAGTTCCTCTCTTGTTATTTTTCATGCGTTTGCTGCAATTGGACGGGCATTGCCCGGCCTCTCTCCTGGAATTGCCGCCACGAGTTGGCGCGTGTAGGCCGCTTGCGGGTTCAGGAATATCTGCGAGGGCGGTCCGCGCTCGACGATCCGGCCTTTCTGCATCACAGCGATTTCGTCGCAGATCTGGCTGGCGACACGCAAATCGTGCGTGATGAAGACCATCGACACGCCGGTCTCTCGCTGGATCTGGTCCAGAAGCTGCAGGATCTGCGCCTGGATCGACACGTCGAGCGCGGAGACCGCCTCGTCAGCAATCAACAGCTTCGGCTTGAACATCAAAGCCCGAGCGATCCCGATTCGCTGGCGTTGCCCACCAGAAAACTCGTGCGGATAGCGGTCGAAGGCGCCGGCATCGAGACCGACATGGGCCAGAAGCGTACGCGCTTCTTCGCGCGCCTGGGCAAAAGGCGTCCCGTGTGCCACCGGGCCTACCGTGATGATGTGGCCGACCGTTGAGCGTGGGTTCAGGGACGCAAAGGGATCCTGAAAGATCATCTGGATCCGTGGTCTGAGCGGGCGGAACTTCGCTTCGGAAAGCTTGGCTATATCGGACCCCTCGAACAAAATCTCGCCGCCGTCGCTGTCCAGCAATTTGATGAGAAGCCGGCCCAGCGAGGATTTTCCTGAACCGCTCTCGCCTACGACCCCAAGCGTTCGGCCTGGCGCCAGTTCGAACGAAACCTCGTTCACCGCTTTCACTATCCGCTGGGCGCCAAACAGCGCGCCGCCGCCACGATAGGTTTTAACCAGACCCTCGACCTTCAGGATCGGCTGCTTGCTGTCGGACTCCGCACGAGAGCGATCTTCACCGGTCAGATGCGGTACGGCCGCGATCAGGCGTTGGGTATAAGCATGCTTGGGCGACTTCAGCACCTGCTCGGCGCTGCCCTGTTCGACGATGTGCCCCTTTTCCATCACCACGACGCTGTCGGCGATCTCCGCCACCACGCCGAAATCGTGGGTGATAAACATTACGCTCATCCCCTTGCGGCGCTGAATGTCGCGGATCAGCTCCAGGATCTGTGCCTGGGTGGTCACGTCGAGCGCAGTGGTTGGCTCATCGGCGATCAGCACCGTCGGCTCGAGCGCCAGGGCCATGGCAATCATGACGCGCTGCCGCTGCCCGCCCGAAAGCCGGAAAGGGTACTGGTGATACATGAGTTCGGGATCTGGGAGGCCCACTTCGGTGAGCAACTCGATGGCGCGGTCGCGGCAGGTTTTTGGCGTACCGTATCCATGCGCGGCCATGACCTCGTCAATCTGTGCGCCCACGGTCATCAAGGGATTGAGCGCCGAGAGCGGATCCTGGAAGATCATCGACACGACCCGCCCACGCAGGTTGCGCAGCTTGTCGGGCGACATGCCGATGATGTTCATCCCCTCCAACTGTATTGAACCCGATGAGACGCGGATCACCTTGGGCAGGAGCCCCATGATCGCGTTCGCCGTGACCGACTTGCCTGATCCGGACTCGCCTATGATGCAGAGGATCTGGCCGCGTTTCAGATCGAAGGAAATGTTCTCGACCGCATAGGTTCGTTCCATGCCTTTCGGCAAATTCACCGTGAGGTCGCGCACCGAAAGCGCCACATCGTGAGCGGCTACAGCCTGGATGCTTGCGACCATCTGGATCACCTCCCATTCCATCGAAGCGGATCCACCCTGTTGCCGACCGCAACATCGCCCCTTGAGCAGCAACGCGTCACCGTAGCAGCCGTAGCCTTGCCATTTAGGCGCTTCGCGCTCTGAGGCTGCGAGAGACGGATTCTACTCATCCTGGCGGCTCCCTTATGTAGTCCGATCCCCGTACCGGACATTGTTCCCTTTTCCTGGAGAACGCTCCAAACGGGCAACTCTGCCTGTCGGAGGTCCTCTGGAGCTTGCCTGCCGTAAGGAAGGGTGCCCCGTTCTTGCAGCCAGTTTGACTGTTCTTTTTCCGCAGAGTCTTCGAAATTTGGCCCTCCGGCGGCAGGAACTTCTGAAAAGAACGCCCCAGTTGGCATTTCACTCTGTTTGGCCTGATGATGATAGCGCAAGCCCCTCAATCTGCGCGGCATGGCCGAGAGTCTAATGTCCAAGGCGAGCACGGCATTTTGGGCGGCCTATCAAAGACTCGACTGAGAAGAGCTTCCGCGAGGCATTGCCCCAGGAAATTTGAAGGATCCGCCGCGGCGGAAGTTTCCTCATTTGAAGTAGACTGGCGCCCGCCCAGGCATTGACAGTGCGTAGGTAATAACCGGCGTCCGGTGCACGAAGCTCATAGGATGCATACAAAAGCAGTGTGGAACCAAGCACGGCAAAGAGGGCCGCTTATCGAGGTCTCTACCCTGCCCATCAGTGCTGCTTTTTCGAGGCCGGGGTCGGGCCCGCTCAACTGGGCGAAGCTCCCAGAGCGCTCCTTTCAAAGGCGATTTGGTCCCAGGCGGCTGAACTGCGCATGAAGCCACTCTGCGAGTTCAAACTCCATACCTTCCAGTTCACTCGAGCCCAACCATATCAACCCATATTGACTGCCGTCAGGGTCAGCCAGCAGGGGCCGCCAGGCTTCCTCGTTCCACGTCGTCAATCGCAAGTACGAGCGGACTGAGGGCTACGCCAAGGCCTGCAGACGCAGCCTCGACGATCAGCGCGTGATTGTCGAAGTACCGGATTTCTGTGGGTCGACGCGCCGACGGATGGGTCTTCAGCCATTGCGCCCACGCGTCAGGTCGGGTCTTCGACCCGAGAGCGAGATAGTCGCCATGCTCGAACTCTGCCACAAGTTCCGGCCTCATGACAGGCCCAACCTTTTCGGAAAAAAGGGGCCGGACGTTCCACGTCTCAGGCACAGCGAAGTCCAGCCGTCGAATAGCGAGATCGACCTGTTTCTTACGAAAGTCCACCAGCCCTCCACCTACCGAGAGGTGGAGGGCCATGTTCGGATGCGCCACTTGAAGCGCCCCCAGCCGCGGAATGAGCCAACGCATGGCAACTGAAGGCTCGCAGGAGAGCACCAGGGCACTCTTCCCGGCATTGGCAGCACGCAGGCTTTGAACTGTGGCGGCCAACTCACCGAAGAACCTGCCGAGGGTGAGGTTGAGTGTCTCGCCGGCAGGGGTGAGCCGCAGCCCTCGCCCATTCTTCTCAAACAACCTGACCCTGATGTCATCGGCGAGTTTGGTGATACGGCGACTGACGGCGCCGTGCGTGAGCGCAAGCGAGTCTGCTGCAAGCCGGACCGAGCCCAGCCGCGCTGTTGCTTCGAACGCTCTCAGGTCGTCGAGCGAGGGTATGTCTGAGCGATCCATCAGTGATAATCTATCACCGATTTCGTCAGAAACTATCGCTATTCATCCTTAGTGAGGTTTTGTTAGTTGATGCATGCGCACCAATCATCAACCCAGTATAGCGGTCCTCGCCGATGACCTCACCAGCGCGGCAGATGGTGCAGCACCTTTCGTCGCCCGTGGCTTGACTGAATCAATCGGCAGAGGCCAGCTTCCGCACCAAGCGGAAGCGGCAGCGATAATTGCAGTCGATAGCGGTTCGCGGTCTGCTACTGCGTCGCAAGCGTTCGAGGCGGTCGCTCGATTGACCGCCCGACTTGCCAGCCGTACCGTGCTCTATAAAACGGTGGACTCCACACTTCGCGGTCACATAACGGCGGAGCTTGAAGCATGCTTTGCGGCGAGCGGCCGCAAAGCACTGGTGTTTGCGCCGGCATTCCCCCAGGCCGGACGTACGACAGTGAGGGGCATTCAGTTCGTTGACGGCATCCCGGTCTCGGAAGGTGCTTATGGCCATAACCCAATGCATCCCGCGCGGCATTCCGCGCTAGTCGACCTGGTGCCGAACTGCATCAAGAATGTCACGCTGCTTGATGCGGTAACCCAAGAACAACTCGATTCGCAGATTGCTTCCATCGAGGATCCAGCGTCGATCCTTTGGGTTGGTTCTCCTGGAATGGCTGCAGCGCTATCGCGGCGTTTTGTGCCGGCGAAGACTCTACCGCCATTGCTCGATGGCATCAGTAGCGATGTTTTGGTCGTCATTGGGAGCGCAAATCTGCGCAGTCAGCGGCAGGCAGGTCAACTCCAGAAGGTCCGCGGCGTCATGCTGCTGCGCGGACCAAGGACGCGCGAGTGGGACTCGGCAGCAGTGCTGCGCCGTATCGCACAAGACGCAGCGCGAGAGCTTCAAAGCCCACGCTTCGGCGCTTTGATCGCCACCGGCGGCGACACGATGGAAGCGATCCTGGACCTTCTCAAGGTCCGTGAGTTTGATATCCTGCAAGAACTCGATCCCGGATTCCCGCTTGGTCTCGCCAGGCTTGGCGATGGGCGCTCGCTCTTGCTCGCTATGAAGGCCGGTGGCTTTGGCAGTGACGATGCGGTGACGCGCGCCGTCGCGCGGATACGTGGAGCCACCCAATGAAGAACATTCTCCCACTTGCTCTCACGATGGGCGACGCCTCCGGCATTGGGCCGGAGATCGTGGCGAAGGTGCTTGCGAAAGGCGGCGAACGCGTCGTCGTGTTCGGTAGCTATGTTGTCATGCAAGACACCGTGCGGCGGCTCGGGCTGAACGTCGAGGTGCGACGCATCAACGCTGCCAATGCGGCCCAATTCGAGCCACGCCGAATTGAAGTCATCGAAACCTCGCGGATTACCGAGCCTCCTCCAATCGGCCGTATCAGCACGATCTCCGGGCAGGCGGCCTTCGACGCCATCGTTGCGGCGATAGCCGCAGCGAAGTCCGGAGATGTGAGCGGCATCGTTACGGCGCCGATCAATAAAGAGGCGATGGCCAGCGCGGGAATCCGCTACCCCGGCCATACCGAAATTCTGGCCGACTACGCCGGCGCCAAGCGCGTGGCGATGATGCTTGCCAACGATGACATCTGCACGGTGCTCGTCACCATCCACACGTCGCTGAGCAAGGCGATCGAACAGGGCGATTTCGACGCTCAGCTATCCGCCATCCGGCTTGCCCATGAGGGTGGAAAAGCTCTCGGCTTCGCGACCCCGCGTGTCGCCGTAGCGGGTCTCAATCCGCACGCAGGTGAAGGTGGCCTCTTCGGGGACGAGGAAATCCGGATCATACGACCGGCAATCGACGCGGCCCGAGCCGAGGGCATCGATGCCACTGGCCCTTATCCTGGCGACACTGTCTTCATGCAAGCTCGTCAAGGTCGATTCGATGTTGTGGTGGCACAATACCACGATCAGGGTCTGATCCCTGTGAAGTATCTCGGGTTGGAAAAAGGCGTGAACATCACGCTTGGCCTGCCGTTCGTCCGCACCAGCCCAGATCACGGCACGGCGTTCGACATCGCGGGCCGTGGAATTGCAGACCACGCCAGCTTGGAAACAGCACTTGCCTACGCCAAGCGCCTCGTGGCGGCACAAACCAAGACGAACTAGAGAAAGGAACCACACCAATGGGGTTACGCTTCATCTTCATGCTCACGCGCAACGACCGAACGGTTTCGGACGCGGCCCAGCAACTTCAAACCGCGCTCAGTCTCGGCGTGCGGCACATCGGGTTCAAGGATATCGGCTTGCCGATCGAGCAGCTGAAAGACCTCAATGCGGCCATCAGGACGGGCGGTGCAACCTCCTACCTGGAAGTCGTGTCACTGGACCGCGAAAGCGAAATTGCTTCGGCAAAGGCAGCTGCCGAAATCGGCGTCGATGTTCTTCTTGGTGGCACGCGGGTAGACGACGTGCTGCCGATCATCAAGGACACCGGCATCCAGTACTTCCCGTTTCCGGGTCGGATCGCCGGTCATCCGAGCGTGCTTGAAGGCGCCATCGACGAAATTGTCGAAAGTGCCAAAGCGATTGCAGGGCACGATGGAGTGCATGGCCTGGACCTGCTGGCATACCGATCGGCGGAGAACGTCCCCGAGTTGATGAAGGCCGTCTGCGCTGCAGTCGCCAAGCCTGTCTATGTTGCGGGTTCGATCGACACCCCAGAACGAATTGCAGTCGTCCAAGGCGCCGGCGCAGCTGGGTTTACGATTGGGACCGCAGCTTTGGATGGCAGATACCCGGCCAATGGGAATGACCTACCAAGCCAACTCACCGCAATCATTCGCGATGTGGCTGCCCTGAACAAGCACCTTTCGCCAATTCACAAGAAGAATTTGTCAATTGAGTTTGCCGGGCTGCGCGCGCCTTGGAAGCCTAAAGTCGAGGGGCGTGTCAACGCCATGCAATTCAAGGTCGCCATGTTCAATGGCGCCTCCAATTGGTCATTTCGACAGCACGACGATCAGCTGTTCTTCGTTCACCGGGGACGCCTGCTCATGCAATTTCGTGACCGTGAAGAAATTATCGAACCCGGAGAGTTCATCGTCGTCCCATATGGCGTTGAGCACAGTGCGGTGGCCTTGGGCGAGGAAGGATGTGAAGTGTTGGTGGCAACGTCAACCGCCCTACCCTGCTACCCACCCCCGGTAACTGATCTCGCTCATTCTGATCGATCCCAGTTGACTGCTTAGCAGGACGGTACCGACTGCTAGGTTTTCAGACGCGCATGAGCAATCATGACCGTGGCTATTGTGCTGCATCGCGCCGACGGCGCACCCGTTGCAACCCCTTTCCGCAGGACAGCGTCCGGCTCGGATGATCCCTTTGTGGGCATCGCGAAATCGCCTGGGAAGGGCCGGACTCGATATCGTGGGCCGAACCAGCTTTGTTGGCGAGCTCGAAGTCGCAAGCTTCCCCCACATCGAAACCATCGTCGTGGTGGAAGGAGAGCTGATCCTGACGGTGGTCGGCGCGGCCCCGCTGGTGCTCGGTTCGCAAGCGGGTGCTGTCATCGGATGCGGCACCACGCTTCGCATCCAGACTGAATCAGGCGTGCGGTTTTCGTTCTGCGCGGCCGCTTGCGACAAACCGACGAAGCCCGGCCTTGTCCAGTTGCGCGCCGACGCCGACTTCAAGCCGTCTGCTTCGCTACCGGCCGAGGCTTTGCTTGGCCCGGCCCCGCAATGCCGCAGCGACAACGTCTTCTCCAGCGACGGCGCGGATTACCGTGCGGGCACGTGGGATTCGACCCCATACCACCGGGTTGTTCGCCCGCATCGCCACAACGAGTTCATGCATCTGCTAGCCGCGAGTGTACGATTCGCCGCGCCCGATGGCAGCGTGCTGTCGGCGGGCACCGAGATGCGCTTTTCGTGCCCCAGGGCGCATCGATCGGATGGGAAAGTAAAAATCGCGTGGTGAAGTTTTTCGTCGTCCAAGCCGTCCAGGCCTGACGTAGAGCGAGATCCATCATGTCCCCTGGCAAGGTCGCTGAGTTTTAGGCCGCACCCGCAATCGACGCTCCTCCACACGAGATGGCTTTAGGCTTCAGCTACCTTCCCTCTGAGAGGTGGGCGCCAGCGAGCTTTTCACGCAACAATTGCATGTCCTAAGGGCCGCTAACGGCAGGATATTCCGTCCAGGCACACAACTCCGCAGCCTGTCTATTCTCGGCGCGGGCTAGAATGCTTCAAAGTTACCGGAGTTCCGCAGATGCCCGCGCCGCTCATGCACATCGAGTGCAGCCCTTCCCTCCCCCGCGAGGCAGACGTCGTCGTCATCGGCGGCGGCGTGGTGGGCGTGTTCACGGCGTATTATCTCGCGCGCCGCGGCGTCAGCGTCGCCCTGGTAGAGAAAGGACGCGTGGCCGCCGAGCAGTCAAGCCGAAACTGGGGCTGGTGCCGCCAGCAGAACCGCGATGCGCGCGAGTTGCCTATGGCAACCAAGAGCCTCGATCTCTGGGAGAAGGTGGCACAGGAGACTGGCGGGGATACTGGATTTCGCCGCTGCGGGCTTCTGTATCTCTCACAGGACGAAAATGAGCTGGCGGGCTGGGCAAGGTGGCGCGATTTTGCGAAAACGGTCGGAGTCACCACGCACGTGCTGAGCGCAGAGGAAGCCACCGAGAAGGGCAAGACGACCGGACGCAAATGGAAGGGCGGGGTTTTCTCACCGACTGACGGAACGGCGGATCCCTCCACGGCAGTGCCGGTTGCCGCGCGTGGCATCATGGCGGCGGGCGGTACCTTGCATCAGCATTGCGCAGCGCGTGGACTGGAGTTGAGCGCCGGCAAGGTCAGCGGGGTCGTGACGGAAGCGGGAACCATCCGTACGAAGATCGCGGTCATGGCCGGAGGCGCGTGGGCTTCTTCCTTCTGCAACCAGCTTGGCATGCGCTTCCCGCAAGCTGCCGTGCGTCAGTCCATTCTAGCCGTAGCGCCAGGCGCAATCGGCCTGCCCGATGCCCTGCATACCACGAGCGTCTCGCTGACGCGGCGCAGCAACGGTGGATACGCGCTGGCGATCAGCGGACGAGCTCGCGTCGACCCAACGCCGCAGCAGTTCAGGTTCAGCCGCGAGTTTCTACCGATGTTCGCCCGCCGCTGGCGCAATCTCGCCCCGGGGGCCTTCGAGGGCTGGCGTCAAGGACATGAAAGCCTGCGCAAATGGGGCCTTGACGACATTACGCCGATGGAACGGAACCGGATTCTCGACCCGAAGCCCGACATGGGACAAATTCAGCTGACATATCGAAGAGCCTGCGAATTGATCCCCGAACTCCAACGCGTGGCGATCTCCGATGTCTGGGCGGGTTATATCGACAGTACACCCGACGGCATTCCCGCGATCGGCGAAGTGGAGGGGATTCCGGGCTTTATCCTGGCGGCGGGATTCAGTGGTCACGGGTTCGGGATTGGCCCCGGCGCGGGGCATATGATCGCCGACATCATCACAGGCAGCGAGCCTGTTGTCGATCCGCGTCCGTATAGGCCCGAACGCCTGAAGACCGCTGCATGGGGCAAGGTCGCTGAATTCTGAGAAGATGGCTTGCCAACGTACTATCGATCGCACACGAGATTGATGCCGCGACTGCTCAAACAGGGAAGTGACGATGCGCGAATACGAGATTGCCGCCATTCCTGCCGACGGGATCGGCCCAGAGGTGATCGCCGCCGGTCTACAGGCGCTTGAGGCGCTGCAGCAGCGCTGCGGCGACTTCAAGCTACGCGTCCAGCACTTCGACTGGGGATCGGACTACTACAGGGCCAATGGCCGGATGATGCCTGAAGATGGAGTGGCGCAACTGAAGCGCTTCGATGCCATCTTCTTCGGTGCTGTCGGCGCTCCCGATGTGCCCGACGACATCTCGCTCTGGGGTCTCCGGCTGCCGATCTGCCAAGGCTTTGATCAATATGCGAACGTGCGGCCGACCAGGATTTTGCCCGGCATCGTTTCGCCGCTGGCGGGCGTTGGGCCCGGCGATCTGGATTGGGTGATCGTGAGGGAGAATTCGGAGGGCGAGTATTCCGGCCACGGCGGCCGCGCCCACCGCGGTCTCCCCGAGGAGGTCGGAACCGAAGTCGCGATCTTCACGCGCGTCGGCGTCGCCCGCATCATGCGCTATGCATTCCGGCTGGCGCGGTCACGGCCGCGAAAGCTCCTGACTGTTGTCACGAAATCCAACGCGCAGCGTCACGGCATGGTAATGTGGGATGAAATCGCAGCCGAGGTGGCGCAAGAGTTCCCTGACGTCGCGTGGGACAAGATGCTGGTTGATGCTATGACGGTGCGCATGACACTCAAACCTCGCAGCCTCGACACGATCGTCGCCACCAATCTTCACGCCGACATTTTGTCGGACCTTGCAGGCGCGCTGGCGGGCAGTCTCGGCGTTGCACCAACCGCCAACATTGATCCCGAGCGGCGCTATCCCTCGATGTTCGAGCCAATTCACGGCTCCGCCTTCGACATCGCCGGCAAGGGTATCGCCAACCCCGTCGCCACCTTCTGGACCGCTGCCCAGATGCTCGAACATCTGGGCGAAAGCGCAGCCTCCGTCCGGTTGATGAGCGCTGTGGAAACAGTGACGAGTGAAGGCGTGCTGACGCCGGACGTTGGTGGGACAGCGACCACGCAGGACGTGACGGACGCCGTCTGCCGGACGATCCGCGGTTCGAACGTGTGACAGGTTTGCGATGAAACTCGACAAGATCGACATCAAGATCTTATCCCAACTGCAAAAGAACGGGCGGGTCACCAACGTCGAGCTTGCCGACCTGGTCAACCTTTCGCCGAGCCCTTGCCTGATGCGGGTGAAGAAGCTTCAGGCGGAAGGCTTCATTACCGGCTATTCCGCCCAGATCGACGTGTCCAAGCTCGGACAGACTCTAACGATCTTCACCGAGGTTACGCTCAAGCACCATCAACAAAACGACTTCGCGAGATTTCTCACCGCCATTCAGAAAGTCGATTCCGTTATCGAATGCCATCTGATTTCGGGCGGATACGATTACCTTGTGAAGTTCGTGACGGCGGGCATCAGCGAGTATCAGACTATCATGGAGCGCATGCTCGAATTGGATATCGGGATCGACAAATATTTCAGCTTCGTCGTGTTGAAGTCACCGATCGTGAAATCCCACTTGCCTCTCGACGTCATTTTCGACAGATGAAAAGGCCACCCCTGCAGTCTGGGACTGGAAAGCGGGCGCCATCGTTCGCTTCCGCTGCCCGTGTGCTACGGCGGAAGTCCGCCTAACTGCAACTTTCTTGGCACTTGACGGAATGCGGCAAGACCTGAGGATTTCCTTCAGGCCCCGCTCGCATGGATCGGGTGGCTTCACCCATGACGACGATCATCCCTTCATCGCTTCCCGCACATCCTTGTCTTCGAGGGTTTGATCCAGCGTCATCCTGGTGCGTTCGAGGATTCCATCGATGTCGTCGTCCGTGCAGCAGAGCGGTGGCGCGAAACCGAGTATGCCGCTGTTGAAGGCGCGAATGACAAGGCCGTTCCCCCACGCCCGGTCGAAGATGCGGCGCCCCGGATCGGCCGCCGCCGGCAGCGGTGTTTTGCGCTCCTTGTCCGTGACCAGCTCGATCGCAGCCAGCATGCCGCGACCGCGAATATCGCCAACCAGCGGGTGGTCTGCGAGCGAGCGGAGGCCCCTCATCAGTCGCTTCCCGGCCTTCCGACCGTTCTCGAGCAAGCCCTCTTCATAGAGACGCAGGCATTCCAGCCCGACCGCTGCGCTCACCGGATGGGCTGAGTAGGTATAGCCGTGGCCGACAGCCGCTTTGCCGGCTCCGTCCGCGATCGTATTGTAGACATGGTCGGTCATGAAGACGGCGCCCATCGGCACGTAGCCCGACGTCAGTCCTTTCGCTGTGGTCATCAGATCCGGCACGACCTCGTCCTCCTCACAGGCGAAAAGGGGACCGGTGCGGCCAAAAGCGGTGATGACCTCGTCGGCAACGAACAAGATGTCGTGTTCCTTGCATACGGCATGCAGGGCCTTTAGCCAGCCTGCCGGCGGAACCAGGACACCGCCCGAACCCTGGATAGGTTCAGCGTAGAAGGCCGCGATGCGATCGGCGCCGAGCTCAGCGATTTTGGCCCGCAGCGCCGCGACCGATGCATCGATAATCGCCTGCGGGTTGGAACCGACCGGATTGCGATAGGCGTAGTGCGAGGGAATCTTGTGCTGCCAGTCATAAGGAACGCCGAAGCCCGCATGGAAAGCCGGCAGCGCGGTCAGACCTGCGCCAACCGTAGAGGATCCATGGTAGCCATGCCCGACCGAGATAAATTGGTCTTTTCGCGGCGTCCCCTTGGCGTGATAAAAATAGCGAATGAAACGGATGGTGCTGTCTATCGCGTCGGACCCGCCCAGCGTGAAATAGACATGGTTCAGATCGCCAGGCGCCAATTCGGCAAGCCGGGCGGCGAGACGAATGGCCGGCTCAGACCCCAGCCCGAAATATCCCGTCGCATAAGGAAGCTCTCTTAGCTGCTTGGCCGCTGCCTCGACGACGCTTTCCTGCCCGTATCCGATGTTTACACACCAGAGACCCGCGAACCCGTCCAGCAAGGTTTTCCCGCTTGCCTCGGTCACTGTAGCGCCCTTGGCGGATTTGAGCACGCGCACACCCGTCTCTTCGTGGCTCCGATAGCATGAAAACGGGTGAACCAGGTGCGCACGGTCGAGTTCGATCAGGGAGTTTGCAAGCATTTCTTCCTCCGGTTCAGCCTAGCGCCTGACTAACGAGCGCATAAGTTTGGTGTGACCTGATTTCGACTTTCGGCTCGTCTGCGATTCGTCGCATCGTTACGCCACCGCCGACGTGGGCCAGGCCGCGACGGATGAGCCACTCGCCGAGAGCCGTGGATTCGTTGGTGTCGATGCGGACAAACTCGCCCGCACTGTCGGCCAGCAGGAAGTCGATCAGGCATCTCGCTTCGTGCAGCGTCCTCGCCACCACCGGCCCAATGACCAGCCCTCGACCAAAACGACGAATTGCGGCAAACGCCTGGACATCGCCTGCATCGCGAATGACGGCGAACTTCGCCCGCTCGCACAACGAGTTCATGAGTGCCGACCGGTCGTGACCAAACGCGGCGCAATCCAGAGCGACAAGGCGCGCCTGGTCGCCGTCCTCGCCCCATGACACATGTGCCGGTGCATCTGCAGACGGCGCCAGGCCCTGGTGCTGCACGATCTTGCCGGTCGCGACAAATCCCAGCTTCTCGTAGAGTGGGAGCCCTTCCTGCGTAGCCACCAAATAGCAAGTGCGCTCGCCTGCCTTGGTAAGCGCCTCCTCCATCAGCTTGCGCCCGAGCCCGCGACCGCGCATTGCGGCATCGACGATGACCATGTTGACGTTGGCGGCATCGTCGCCATAGGGCGTCATCAGAATCGTCCCCACCACGCGTCCTTCCTCCTGGACAACGAGACCTTGGCTGAGCGACTGCATCAGCTCCCAGTCTTCACGACGGTGCGGCCATCCAACATGACGTGACAATTCGACAGCATCGTTCAAATGCTCGGTTGTCATCGTTTTGAACGTGACTCGCCCTGGGGTCATGGGTCGTTTCCCGGCCTGAATTCTTCAATGCAAAGTTAGGCTGCGGCCGACAGCAGTTCCTCCCGACGCGTACCGGTGAGCTAGGTGTTTTGACTTTCCTTTGCCGCCGGCGCCGCATCTTATGCCGACGAGCCGGCGGGCGAGGGAAGCGCCTGGCAAGCTCGGAACCACGTCGTGCGCAACTCTCTGCCAAAGCCCTGCCACGATACAAAACAATCTGCTTCAAGCGGCAGAGAATGCGGCGACTAGTCCTTTTCGCTGCTCGTTATGATCCTTGTCGTTAAAGGCACGCGGTGCCGCCAGGATTGGAAGGATAGACGCCAATGACCCGTTTCAGACCGAAATACATCACCTTCGATTGCTACGGTACGCTGACCAACTTCGACATGGCCGGCGCGGCAAGACGAGTTTACGGTGCGGAACTCTCCCCAGCCGTAATGACGCAGTTCATCAAGGATTTCTCGGCCTATCGCCTCGATGAGGTTCTTGGCGCTTGGAAGCCCTATAGCGAGGTCGTGCACAATTCCGTGGAGCGCGCCTGCAAGCGCAACAATGTGACGTTCCGGCCTGAGGATGCCCAGCGCATTTATTCGGAAATACCGACATGGGGTCCGCACCCGGATGTCCCGGCGGGACTGGCCAAGGTCGCCAAGGAAATCCCACTGGTGATCCTGTCGAATTCCATGAAGAGCCTGATCATGTCGAACGTTGAGAAGCTCGGCGTACCCTTCCACATGGTCATCACGGCCGAGGAGACCGGCACCTACAAGCCGCATATGAAGGGCTTCGAGTACATGTTCGACAAGCTCGGCTGCGGCCCGGAAGACATTACGCATGTGTCGTCCTCATTCCGCTACGATCTCATGACCGCCTATGATCTTGGCATCAAGAGCAAGGTCTGGGTGAATCGCGGCCACGAACCCGCGAACCCATACTACGAGTACAGTGAAATCAAGGATATCGGCGGGCTGGCCGGCGCCGTCGGGCTGGAGCCCGTTCGCGAATTCGCCTGAGCGTCTGTTGCTGGTGCAGTCGCGCCAGTGTGAGGCACTCCCACCACGTTAATGAGCACTGGTCGCAATACAGAGAAAGGGGCGGTTTTCACCGCCCCTTTCTTGTTGTTCCACGCTTTGGAAGGTGTTTCCACCTGCTTGCAACAGAACTAGTTAAGCCCGCCAACATGAAGCGTCTTGACCTCGAGATATTCCTCGATGCCGAGCTGCGATCCTTCGCGCCCCACCCCTGACTGCTTGACACCGCCGAAAGGCGCTACTTCGGTCGAGATCATGCCCGTGTTGAGCCCAACCATACCGAACTCCAGGGCCTCGGCAACACGCCATGACCGCTTGAGATTTTCGGTGTAGAAGTAGGCGGCAAGGCCGAAGGGCGTACCGTTCGCGATCGCAATGGCCTCGTCCTCCGTTTCGAAGCGAAAAAGCGGCGCCACCGGGCCGAACGTCTCTTCCGATGCCAGCAGCATCTCGGTAGTAGCCTCTCCCAGCACGATGGGCCGTGCATATTGCTTGCCGTCCGGCACCGTCTCGCTCTGGGCGATGATCCGCGCGCCTTTCGCCTGTGCATCCGCGATGTGACGCTCGATCTTGTCGATGGCGGCCGCATTGATCATCGGGCCAATCTCCGTTCCGTCGTCGGTCCCCGCGCCAACCTTCATTCGGTTGACGCGCTGGCTCAGCTTTTCTGCGAAAGCATCGTAAACGCCCGCCTGCACGAGAATCCGGTTCGCACAGACGCAGGTTTGACCGCCATTGCGGAACTTGGATGCGATCACCCCCTCGACTGCATTGCCCAGATCGGCGTCATCAAAGACGATAAAGGGCGCGTTGCCGCCGAGCTCGAGGCTGAGCCGCTTGATGCTATCGGCCGCGCCACGCATGAGCAGCGCTCCGACGCGGGTCGAGCCGGTGAACGAGATCTTGCGCACCGTCTCGTTGGCCATCAGTTCGTTGCCGATTTCAATGGGCATGCCGGTCACAATGTTGATCACGCCGGCAGGAATACCCGCCCGTTCCGCCAGTACGCCGAGCGCCAGCGCCGAAAATGGCGTGAATTCCGACGGCTTGATGACAACCGTGCAACCCGCGGCCAGCGCCGGCGCCACCTTGCGCGTAATCATCGCGTTAGGGAAATTCCATGGCGTGATGATTGCGCAGACGCCAACGGCCTCCTTCAGCACCAGAATGCGGCGATCGGGCGTGGGAGACGGAATGGTCGAGCCACCGATCCGGCGTGCTTCTTCGGCGAACCATTTCACGAAGGAGGCGCCATAGCGGATTTCACCGCGTGCTTCTGCCAGAGGCTTGCCCTGTTCCAGCGTCAGCAGCAACGCCAGGTCGTCTTCATTTTCCAGTATCAGGCTGTGCCAGCGCTCCAGAAGCGCTCCGCGTTCGGCATGGGTCCTGGCCTTCCAGTCCTTGAACGCCGCCTGCGCTGCATCTATTGCAGCCCTTGTCTCATCCCGGCCCATGTCGGGCACGGTTCCAAGCACTTCCAGACTGGCCGGATCGATCACATCGACAGTCGCGTTGCTGTGCGCATGCTGCCAGACATCGCCAATGAGGCCACGCTGGCGAAACAGGTCCGCATCCTTCAGGAAACCAATCTTCGTTATTGCGTTCATGGTTCTTTTCCTCTGCTCTTTCAGCTTAATCCTGCCAGCACGGCCTGCGTGATTGCTTCAGTCGTGTCCTTGCCTGCAATCGTGCCTATCCCGCGTGCGGTTGCGGACTCGATCGCCGACATCACTTCGGCCGCGGCCTGCCCCTCGCCCAGATGCCCGAGCATCATCGCACCGGACCAGATCGCGGCGATCGGATTGGCGATGCCGAGATGCGCGATGTCAGGCGCCGAACCGTGGACCGGCTCGAACATCGAAGGCGCGCTGCGATCGGGATTGATATTGGCGGAGGCGGCGTAACCCAGCCCGCCCTGAATGGCCGCTCCAATATCCGTGAGGATGTCGCCAAAAAGATTCGAGGCGACGATCACGTCGAGGCTTTCAGGCGCCAGGACCATGCGGGCGGCAATGGCGTCGACGTGGTAGTGCGAGACCTCCACATCGGCATAGTCTTTCGCCACCTCACGCGTGACCTCATCCCAAAAAACCATGGAATGTTTCTGCGCGTTGGATTTGGTGACGGATGCGAGCTTCTTGCGGCGCGTCCGCGCCTGTTCGAAACCGAAACGGAGGATTCTTTCGACACCCTCACGTGTGAAGATTGCCGTCTCGATCGCGACCTCATTGGCCGTTCCGGAATGAATGCGCCCACCAGCGCCGCAGTATTCGCCTTCCGTGTTCTCCCGGATGCACAGTATATCGAAACCATCACGGCGAAGAGGTCCCTGAACGCCTGGCAACAGCCTGTGCGGCCGTATGTTGGCATACTGCGTGAACCCTTTGCGGATCGGCAGGAGCAGTCCGTGAAGCGATACGGAGTCGGCCACCTTTGCTGGCCATCCCACAGCGCCGAGGTAGATTGCATCGAACTTCCGCAGCATCTCGACGCCGTCAGGGGGCATCATCGCACCGGTTTCCAGATAGTAGGCGCACGACCATGGGAACCTTGTATCCTCAAGGGCGAAGCCGCCTCGCTTTGCTGCAGCCTGCAGCACCTCCCATCCAGCCTCGGTCACCTCCTTGCCGATGCCGTCGCCTGGGATGTGCGCTATCGTGTAAGCCTTCATTGATATCCTCCTGGAGACCGATGGGTACCGAAGGTCGCAGCTTGCTCAACACGGCAGCGACATGCGGCGTCTCGCACCTGGTTTTGGAACAGTAGTCGACAGCGCGCCGTATTTTCCGCCGAGGATGAGCCGCCCGACGGCGTCGAATCGCGTCGGGCGGGACTTGGAGAGTGGATTGTTCTGGAACCGGCGCGCGCGCTATTCGGCCAGACCTTGAGCGTTGAGCTCAGTCATAGACGCTGACGTAGATCTTGCGCACGGTTTCGATCGTGCGCCAGACGCCGACAAAGCCGGGCTTCATCACAAAACTGTCGCCGCTGCGGTAAGTCTTGGTCTCACCGCCCGTCTCCTCGATCTCGACGAGGCCCGAAACGATGTGGCAGAACTCGCAGGTCGTGCCCTTGATAGAATGCGTCTCGCCAGGCGTCGCCTCCCAGACGCCGGTCAGAACCTTCTCGCCTTTCGAAGCATCCTGCGCCCAAGTCTTGAAGGATGGATTGCCGGAGATGAGCCGCTCTGGAGCCGGCAATGCCTGCTTCGGCGCGAAGGCTGGATCTGTGTCGATCGTGATCAGAAGTGACATTTTATGTTTTCCTGGTTAGTAGCCGCGTGTCCGATCGACGAGGCCGATCAGTTCTTCTCCGGCGCGGTGGCGCCGGATGTTGTCCACGACGGATTGCGCCGCGGAATCTGCTTGCGTTACGGAAGCGATGTGCGGCGTGATCGCCACCTTCGGGTGCCGCCAGAGCGGATGGCCGTCCGGCAGTGGCTCGGGATCGGTGACATCGAGCATTGCGGCGGTGAGGTGCCCGCTATCGAGAGCCTGGACAAGGGCGGTTTGGTCTAGCTGCGGCCCGCGGCCGACATGCAACAATCTCGCCCCAGCCGGCAGGAGGGAAAAGAGTTCCGCATCGAGGATGCCACGCGTTTCTTTCGTCAGCGGCAGCAGGCAGACGAGAATATCCGTGCGCGCGAGGAAACCGGCAAGCTGGTCCGCGCCATAAAAGCAGGTCACCCCTTCGATCTCCTTCCTGCTTCGGCTCCAGGCGGCAAGGGGAAAGCGAAACGGCAGCAATCGCTCGATAGCTGCCTGCGCCAGCATGCCGAGGCCAAGAAACCCAACCCGGCGTTCGGTCGCTTGCGGAGCGGCAAGACCCCGCCACGCCTGGCGCTTCTGCTGTTCACGATACGCCACCATATCCCGGTGGAGGCTCAGCACGCCAAGAACGACATATTCCTGCATCATGCGAATGATGCCGTCCTCGACCATGCGCACCAGCTTCACCTGCCGAGGCAGGCTTTCACGGTTGAACTGATCGACGCCGGCGCCGAGCGAAAACAGCAATTCGAGATTGCGATAGCGCGCGAGATCATCTGGCGCCGTCCAGGTCAGGAGGTAGCGCACCTCCTCCGGGTCGAAACATTCGCTGCTGTGGAACAATTCGACGTCCGGTAGTTCGCGTGCGAAAGCCTTGCGGAAGACCGCTGCGCGCACCGGGTCGGAATTGAAAAGAAAAGCCATGAACCGCCCTTTCCTGCTATCCGGCAAGGCGCGTGGCGAGACGCTCGATCATGCTCTGGCAGGCAGCAAGTTCGCCGGTCTCGATATATTCATTGGCACGGTGAGCCCGGATGATGTCGCCGGGGCCGCAGATGATCGCGTCGATGCCGGCCTGCTGATAAAGGCCAGCTTCCGTTCCGTAGCTCACCGCAGACAGGGGCTGACGCCCCGTCAACTCGGCCAGAAGGGCCGCCAAACCACTCTCCTGCGGGAGCGAAAGCCCCGGATACGCACTCAGCTCATGCCAAGCCACTTCAAAGCCGCTGTCGCGTAGAGCCGTCAGTTGGGTCTTTACCGGCTCGAGCAGGGATCTCGGCGAAACACCTGGCACGGCACGGACCTCGATATCGGCGGTGCAGCGATCGGGGATGATGTTGACGGATTGGCCGCCGGCGATGACACCAACCTGCAATGACGAGTATGGAGGCGCGAAATCCGTGTCGAATGGCCCGATCGCAAGGGTCTGGCCATAGGCCACGATCTGCGTGACGAGACCAGCCATTGCATGCACGGCATTCAGTCCCAGCTCGGGCCGTGAAGAATGGCCGGACCGTCCGATCACTTCGAGCCGCACGGCCGCCTTGCCTTTGTGTGCCCGCACGGCTTCCATCCGGCTCGGCTCACCGATAATCGCGCCAAGCGGCTTCTCGCACAGGCTTGGCAGCGCGGCGATGAGATGCGGCACGCCACGGGCACCTGCCTCCTCGTCATAGGAGAATGCGAGATGAATTGGCCGTGGCAAGTTCATCGCCGCGAGCCGCGGCACCGCGGCCAGCACGCAGGCGAGAAACCCCTTCATGTCGGAGGTGCCCCGACCGTGAAGCCTGGCGCCGTCTTGGCGCAGGACAAACGGATCCGAGTGCCATTCCCGTTCACCGGCCGGCACGACATCCATGTGGCCCGACAAGATGTAGCC
>NZ_RZQA01000139.1:0-9816 GCF_004022915.1 Mesorhizobium sp. M7A.F.Ca.US.006.04.2.1 | reverse complement strand
GCCAGGAAGCGGTCTGCCCAATCCGCCGCGACGATTTCGGCGACAGCGTCTGGTTCTCTCTGTCGATCGGGCGCCGGCAGAATGCCGAGCCGCGCTGGCTCATCCCGATGCTATGCCGCACCGGCAGCATCTCGAAGCGAGAGATCGGCGCCATCAAGATGCAGCCGGAAGAGACCTACGTGCAGATCGCGGCGGATTGGGCAGACCGCTTCCTGGCCGCGATCGGTCCCGACCGGAAGCTGCAAGGCAACATCCTGGTGAAGCGGCTCGACGGTACGCCCGATCTGTCGCGCGCCGGCTATCAGCCGCCAAGCCCCGACAAGAAGCCGCATCGCGGCAAGGCGCCGTTCGATCCCAACGCGCCGAAGCGCAAATTCGAAAAACGTGCACCGGCAGCAGCCGATCAGCGCCCGACTGCCCCGCATGATGCAAAGCCATGGGCGAAGAAGCCGGGCAAGCCGAAATTCGACACCTCTGGTGCACCCAAGCACAAGAAGGCGAAGAAGCGGCCTTCGTAAGACCGGGCAACGAGCCTCATCCGCCCGCATGACGCCGGCCGCATCCCGATGCGGTCTTGCCCATCGGTTCGGCCATGTGCCACACCTTGGCAGGGACGTGGCAAGTGGGGGTGGCAAATGCGCGGCAAAGTGCTTCACTATGACGAAGTCCAGGGTTTCGGCTTCATCACCGGAGCCGACGGCAACCGCTACACCTTCACCCGCGAAAACCTGCGCCGGGAAACCACTATGCGGAAGGAAGCGGGCGTGGAATTCCAGGCGGGCGGCGGCCAGGCGCGCGACGTCTTTTTGATCGCCGCCGAGACGGCTGCGCCGGCCGGCGACGCTGGTACGAGCGCCGCGCCGACTCAAGCCGGTAACGCACCATCCGCTTCTGCGCCACAGGCCCAGCATTTCGGCCGTTCCCCCGGGCCGGCCGAGCCCACCGATCTCTGGGGCTATTTCTGGCGTGGCGTGACGCAGAACTATTTCAATTTCGCCGGACGTGCCCGCCGCAAGGAATATTGGGGTTATTTCCTGTTCTGGGTGGTCTCGCTGCTTGTCATCGGCGGCATCGGTCTTTTCGCCGACAATGAAATGGGCAATTTCGACAGCAGCGTATCGGCGGCGGTAACCGTCGGCCTTTGCGGCACCTTCGTCCTGGCGACACTGCTGCCCAGCCTCGGCATGACCGTTCGCCGCATCCATGACATCGGCCTCTCGGGCTGGCTTTATCTGGTGGTGCTGATCCCGACCATCGGCAGCCTGATCATCCTGGTCTTCGCGCTGATCCCGACGCAGGCCCGCGAAAACCAGTGGGGACCGGTGCCGGCGGGCGTCAGGGTCTAGGGATGATCGCCTTCAGCGCCTCGCCCGAAAGCCTGAGAAAGACCTTCTGGCCGTGGCGTTCTGCGCCAAGTCGGTCGTAGAAACGCTGCGCGCCTTCGTTCCAGTCCTCGCTGGTCAGGTCGATGCGGCCGATGCCTTCGCGCAGGCAATGATCGGCGAGAAAGCCGATCAGCGCCCGGCCGACACCAGCGTTGCGGGCTTTGTCGCGCACGAACAGGTCCTTAAGGAACAGCAGCCGCTCGAGATCGATACCGGGATGCGCGATCGCCACCGACGCCAGGCCGCTGACCTCGCCCTCGATGAAGGCGAGCGCGAAATGCGGATAGGCCGGGCTTTCCTCGCCAAGCCATTTTCGTGCCGCAGACAGGGCCCGGTCGGCATTGAGAGGCGGTTGCCGATAATGTTCCGCCATCTCGCAAAACATGGCCGCGAGCGTCGTCGCGTCCTCGATCGTCGCCCAGCGGACGTCGACCGTCACGGTATCAGCCCAGGAATTTGGCGATGATCGCGTCGCCCATCTCAACCGTACCGACCTCGGTCATGCCATCGGACATGATGTCTTTCGTCCGCAGGCCTGCGTCGAGCACGGCGGCGATCGCGCCTTCGACGCGGTCGGCTTCATCGACCATGCCGAAGGAATAGCGCAGGCACATGGCGAAGGAGGCGATCATGGCGATCGGGTTGGCAATGCCCTTGCCGGCAATGTCGGGCGCCGAACCGTGCACCGGCTCGTAGAGCGCCTTGCGCTTCTTGGTCTTCACGTCAGGCGCGCCGAGCGAGGCCGACGGCAGCATGCCGATCGAGCCGGTCAGCATAGCGGCGATATCGGACAGCATATCGCCGAACAGATTGTCGGTGACGATGACGTCGAACTGCTTTGGCCAGCGCACCAGCTGCATGCCGCCGGCGTCGGCCAGCATGTGGTCGAGCTTGACGTCGGAATAGCGCGCCTTGTGGGTCTGGGTGACGACCTCGTTCCACAACACGCCCGACTTCATCACATTGCGCTTTTCCATCGAGGTGACGTGGTTCTTGCGGGTGCGCGCGAGTTCGAAGGCGACGCCCGAAATGCGCTCGATCTCGAACGTGTCGTAGACCTGCGTGTCGATGCCGCGCTTCTGTCCGTTGCCGAGATCGATGATCTGCTTGGGCTCGCCGAAATAGACGCCACCGGTCAGCTCGCGCACGATCAATATGTCGAGACCTTCGACCACCTCCTGCTTGAGCGAGGAGGACGCCGCCAGCGCCGGATAGCAGATGGCCGGGCGCAGATTGGCGAATAGCTCCATGTCCTTGCGCAGGCGCAGCAGGCCGGCTTCCGGGCGCACCTCATAGGGCACCGCATCCCATTTCGGACCGCCGACGGCGCCGAACAGCACCGCGTCGGCCGCCATCGCCTTTTCCATGTCGGCATCGGAGATCGCCGCGCCATGCACGTCATAGGCACAGCCGCCGACCAGCCCCTCATCGGTGGCAAAACCGCTGCCGAGCCTGTCGTTCATAACCGCGATCAGTTTCTTGACCTCGGCCATGGCCTCAGGACCGATGCCGTCACCGGGGAGCAGGAAAAGATGCTTCGTTGCCATGGAGAAACCGTCCTGGAAAGATTTGAACCGCGGCCTTGCTAAACGCCAAGCGAGTTGCATGCAAGCAGGAACGCAGCGATCACGGATAACCCGATTCGTTGGTGATCCGTAGCGCCCCCCTCTGCCCTGCCGGGCATCTCCCCCTCAAGGGGGAGATTGGCAGCATTATCGTTTCGCCTCTTCTTTCTGACGTGGAGATTGGCGAACGCCGAGGCGACATCCAATCTCCCCCCTTGAGGGGGAGATGGCCGGCAGGCCAGAGGGGGGCGCTGTCCCGCCGGCATACGTCATCACTGATGCGAGAGAATGTTGACCAGCCGGCCGAACGGATCGCGCACGTAGAAGCGTCGCACGCCCCACGGTTCGTCGGCCGGTCCGTATTCGATGGCAAAGCCCGCCGCCTTCATGGCATCGAGCGCTGCATCGACATCGTCGACCTCGATCGAGAGATCCGGCACCGGCGTGCCGGAGCCGCCTTGCGCCATGAAGCTGACCTGGACATCCATCTTTGCTTGCGAGCCGTAGGTCGCGATCCAGCCGAGGTCCATCAGCAGGTCGAGACCGAGCACATCCTGGTAGAAACGCTTCGCCGCCGCGACATCCGCTGTCTCGATATTGGCAACGATGCGCTGGACTTTCATCGTCGGTCGCCCTTCAGGCCGTGCGCCGCAGCGCCGTCACCTCGATCTCGATCTTCATTTCCGGTTTGTTGAGCTGGCAGACGATCATCGTCGCTGCCGGCCTGATGTCACCGAACGTCTCGCCGAGGATCGGGAAGACTACATCCACGAAGGCCTGGTCGGTGATGTAGTAATGCGCCCGCACCACGTCAGCCATCTCGAAGCCGCCGTCCTTCAGCGCCTTGCCGATCGTCGCCAGGCAATTGCGCGTCTGCGCCTCCACCGTTTCCGGCATCGTCATCGTCGCATAGTCGTAGCCGGTGGTGCCGGAGACGAAGCACCAGTCGCCCTGCACCACGGCGCGCGAATAGCCGGCGGTCTTTTCGAACGGCGAACCGGTGGAGATGAGTTTGCGCATATGAGGGGCCTTGCTTGGGTTGTCGGCCAGCATTAGCAGGCGGAACGGCGCGGGTCGTGGGCCAAGCCAGGCAAACTGTTATCCCGGAAGCGAAGCGCGAACCTCCGAGATTGGTTGAAGCATCCCTTCCGTCGTCATCCTATGGCGGAGCAAGGAGCGTAGCGACGCGGCGCAGACCATAGGATGACGAAAGCGAGGGGGTGCTGCGCAACGCTAAAGCTTTAATTTGCCGCCCCCAGCGCCTTGTCCAACGCCGCCTTCACATCCGCGGGCCATGTCGCCACACCAGGCCACGCCTGCGGCTGGCCATTGTCGCCGCGGCGGGCGAAGTAGAGTTTGCGCTGGGCCGGGTCGACCGCCATGAAGCCGTCATTGCCGCCGCAGTCATGCGGCACGCAGCCGCTGGCGTAGAAGGCGCCCGAAGCGGTCTTTTCGGTGCCGCCGCCGACCAGCAGGCTGGTCGCCATGTCGGGCATGTCCTTGCCGAGCAGCTTTTCCGCTTCCGTGTAGACGGCCTCATTGTGGAAGGCGTCGATGATGTTCTGGTACTTTTCCGGATCGATGTCTTTCCAGTCCGTTCCGGGTTCCGGCATGTAGGTAAGATTGCCCGAAATCGTCAGCCCGTCGGTCGGCGACCATTGCAAAGCCGGCTTCTGATCTCCCGGCAACAGGTAGGGCACGAAATAGATGGCGCTGTCGGACACCGCCGAGGGCGGCGCGCCGCACTGGTCCTGCTCGACCGTGGTGCTCTGGATCGTGCCGCCTTCCGGTTTCCAGACGATCACCGTCGCCGGCCCGCATTGATTGCCGCCGTCGCCGACATCGAACAGCGCCACCTTGACGCCGCCGACCTCGACTGTTTTGTCGAAGAAGACATCGTAATTGCTGGCCAGCTGCTGACCGTCATAGGCGAGCACCTTCTCGCCGTACTGTTCCTTCTGGGTGATGGTCAGCGTGCCGCCTTCGAACGGGACGGGAGCTTGCTTGTCGTCATCGGAAGCATCGGCGGCGTTCGTCCCCTGATCGGCGGACGGCTGCTCCGTCGCCGGGGCCGGCTGTGTGGCGGGCGTCTGGGTCTGCGCAGACGCGCTGGCGATTTGCCCCAGCAACAAGGCCAGCCCGCAAAGGCCGGCAAGAAGCGAACGTGTCATGACTGTCCCTCCACTCAGTCGCCGCGAACCGGCCCGAAAGGCCAGATCCATCCGTCCGGAGCGCGCCGCTCAGGCCCAGGGGCGCTGTTCGGCGTTCCGCTTCTCGAACGAAGCGATGGCGCCGGCTTTCTCCATGGTCAGGCCGATATCGTCGAGCCCGTTGAGCAGGCAGTGCCGCTTGAAGTCGTCGAGGTCGAATTTGACCACGCCGCCATCCGGCCCACGGATTTCCTTGGCTTCGAGGTCGACCGACACCGTGGCATTGGAGCCGCGCGAGGCGTCGTCCATCAGCTTCTCGAGATCCTCGGGGCTGACGGTGATCGGCAGGATGCCGTTCTTGAAGCAGTTGTTGTAGAAAATGTCGGCGAACGAGGTCGAGATGACGCAGCGAATACCGAAGTCGAGCAGCGCCCATGGTGCGTGCTCGCGGCTGGAACCGCAGCCGAAATTGTCGCCGGCGACCAGGATCTGCGCCTTGCGGTAGGCCGGCTTGTTGAGCACGAAATCCGGGTTTTCCGAACCGTCGTCCTTGTAGCGCATTTCGGCGAACAGGCCGGTGCCGAGCCCGGTGCGCTTGATCGTCTTGAGGTAATCCTTGGGGATGATCATGTCGGTGTCGACATTGACGATCGGCATCGGAGCGGCGACGCCGGTGAGCTTGGTGAATTTTTCCATGGCTTTTGCCCGTGTTTTCGTTGCGGGGGAATTTGCTGAGGCCCGGTTTACACAAAGCCGGCGGCAAATAAAAGGCAACTGTTCGTGCATGGTGGCACAAGCCAGCCCGATGGTGCAATCTGGCGGCCATGGCAGAAAACGCACACGTCCTCTATAACAGAGAACCCGCGCTCGACATCGCCGAATTCCGTCGCGTGCTGGTCGAATCCGGCCTCGGCGAGACACGGCCGATCGATGATGAAGCGCGGCTGCGGGCGATGCTGTCGGGCGCCAATCTGGTGCTGACCGCGCGCCTTGATATTCAGGGCAAGCCGCTGATCGGCGTCATCAGGGCGATCACCGACTTCTCCTGGGTCTGCTACATCTCCGAACTCGCCGTTTCCCGATCGGCACAGGGGCTCGGCATCGGCAAGGGCCTGATGGACGAGGCGCGCCGGCAGCTTGGACCATCGGTCGCCATCAGCCTGATCTCCATGCCCGATGCCGTAGGCTTCTACGAACGTATCGGCATGAAGCGCATGGCCGACGCCTTCTGGTTCGACCGCAAGGGCTGAGGCTCGCTCGAAATACTCTTCCGCAACCGTAGCGATCCTTCGCGCCAGCGTCAAAAAGGACCTTCCCTTTGCCCGCTCAAATCACATTCAATTCCCGGAACGCCCTTCCCTCCGCCACCCGCTCATACCCGAACGCCGAGCAATCCACCGTGCGATAACCGCCATGCACGATTAGTTCGGCCAGCGCTTTGCCCACTGCTGGCGCCTGCTGCAGGCCGTGGCCGGAAAAGCCGTTGGCGAACAGGAAATTGCCGACGTCGGGATGCGGACCGATCACCGCGTTCTGGTCGAGCGTGTTGTAGTCGTAGTGGCCGGCCCAGGCACGGGTCGGCTTGATCGCCTCGAAGGCGGGAATACGGGTCGCCAGCACCGGCCAGATCACCTCTTCGAACAGTGGCCAGTTTACCTCGAAGTCGCCGGGATCGGGTGCGCAGTCGCCTTCCTCCGGTTCGGCGCCGCCGGTGAGGTAGACCGAGCCTTCCGGACGGACATAGATGCCGGAGGGATCGACCAGCAGCGGCATGTCGGCATATTTCTCGCGCGCCTCGAAGACGAAGACATTGCGCTTGCGCGGCTCGACCGGCAGCTCGAGCCCGGCCATGGCAGCCACCTTGCCGGCGTTAGGGCCGGCGGCGTTGACGACGATGCCAGCCTCCAGCGTCTCGCCATTGCCCAGGCTCACTCCCGTGACGCGGTTGCCATCGCGCGCGATGCCGGTGACATCTGCGGCGATGAAATCGACTTTCTTCTGCCGCAGCGCCTTGCGGAACAGCGTCAGCATCGCATGCGCGTCGAACCAGCCTTCGCCGCTGCGGCCATAGGCGCCGGCTGAAATGCCCTCGGTCGACAGCCATGGGAACCGGCGCACCAGCTGATCCGCGTCCTCCAGCACAATGTCGGCGCCCTCGGCCATCTGCGCCTGGTGATTGCTCCTCAGGATCGGCAAGCCGTCCTCGCCGGCAAGGATGAGGTAGCCGCCCTCGCGAAAGCCGATATCGGCGTCATCCCCGAACTCTTCCTTCAGCCGCCGGAACAGCTTCAGCGTGAACTGCGACAGGCGGATGTTTTCCGGGATCGAGAATTGCTGGCGGATCGAGGCCATGGACAGCGTCGTTGCCGCATGCGCGAATTGCGGATCACGCTCGACCAGCGCGATCGTGCCGGAAAACCCTTGCTCACGCAGGTAATAGGCGACCGAGGAGCCGACGATGGCTCCGCCGATGATGACGATGTCGTAGCGCATGTTCTCTCCGATCCGGCCGATAGTGTCCTTCACGCCACCGGCAGAATGACCTCGAAGCGCGTGCCGCGCTCGCTGTCAACCAGCGCGATCATACCATCATGCGCTTTCAGGAGGGCCAGCACGATGCCAAGCCCCATGCCGGTGCCGCCCTGTTCGCGCCGCGTGGTGAAGAACGGCTCGAAAATGCGCGCCCGGTTGCTCGGCGAAATGCCGGCACCGTCATCGCTGACCAGGATGCTCGCCTTGCCGCCGGCGCTCGTAGCGGAGACAGAAACCTGCATCGCGCCATGCCTGGCCGAATTGTCGATGAGATTGGCCAGCACGATAGCCGCGTTCTCGGCCGATATGCGCAATCTGATGTCGCCGCCGGCCCCGATGCTAACCGCGAGCCTGTTGTCGACGGGCAGCAGCGACAGTGCCGCACCGAGCGATGTGCTTTCGCCGCTCGGCGCCAGGTTTTCGGCGCGTGCCAGGTCGAGCAGGCGCCGCACCAGCAGATTGAGCCGCCCCGCATCGGTGACGATATTGTTGGAGAAACGCCGCCGCTCCGCATCGTCCATCGCGCCACCGGAATCGCGCAGCAATTCGGCCGCGCCCTGGATCGCCGTCAGCGGCGATTTGAGCTCATGCGAGACATGTGTGGCGAAAGTCTGGACCGAGTCCGACCGCGCCTGAAGCTTCTCGGCCATGTCGAGGAAGGCGGCGGACAGCTCCGCCATCTCTCGCGTGCCGTGGTGGTCGAGCGGCCGGATCGCCGTGCGGTCGCCGGCGGCGATACGCTCGGTGCGGTCGATCAGCGCATAGATCGGCCGGCTGACGGTGCGCAGGAAGATGAGACCGATGAGCAGCGTGCCGCCGAGAATGGCGATCGCCGCCAACGTCACCTTGCCACGTTCGCCATAGAGATGCTTGATGATGTTGTTGGGCGTCCGCGACACATAGACGACGCCGGCGACCTGGCCGTCGACAGCGACCGGCAGGGCGACGAAGACACGCACCTTGGTGCCGCGGCTGACCGAATAGAGCGGTGGCGTCGGCTGGTCGGGAATGCGCAGCCTGAGCGCGCTGGCATAGTGGCCGGCAAGTGCTGTGCGCACCTCTTCGACCGCACTGAGCGACTGGCCGACCTCGCCGCGCCCGGCAATGACGACGCCCCGGGGGTCGAGCAGCCGGAAGCCGGCCAGCGTGGTTTTCTGGGTGGCGTCGAGGATGCCGGACAGGCGCGCGCCGATCACCGCGAAGGCGGGATCGACGATCGCCGGCATCGCCGCCGGCCGGGTCGGCAGGACATAATCCGAGGCAAGATCGAGCTGCGGTTCGATTGGCCTGTAGAGCGGGTCCGGATTGACGCTGCGGCTTGAATCCCCACTTGGCTCCGGCATCGGCGCACCGAGCTTTTCCGGTGGGATGCCGGCGTCACGTACATCCCGCGCATAGATGGCGGCGATGGCAGCGCCTTGCGCGATCAGCTCCGCCTCGGTCTGGCGGATCAGCTGGTTCTCGTAGAGGCGGAAGAAGAACAGGCCGACCAGTGGCAAGGCCATCACCATGATCAGGATGGCGACGACGACCGTGGCAAGCCGTGGCCGCCATTTGCGGCCGATCCATTTGCTGGAGGCCGTCAGCCGCATCGGCCAAGCCGGAAGCCGACGCCATGCACCGTCTCGATGACATTAGGGCAACCCACAGCTGCCAGTTTGGCGCGGATGTTGCGGATGTGGCTGTCGACGGTGCGGCCGGCGACGTGGATGTTTGCGGCATAGGCGCTGGCCGTCACCGCGTCGCGGTCGAGCACATGCGCCGGCCGCGCCAGGAACCCCTTCAGGATCGAGAACTCAATTCCTGTCAACGATAACGGCTTGCCGTCGAAGCTGGCGGTATGGCTGGCCGGCGCCAGAGCCAGTTTGCCATGCGAAAACTGCCTGTCGTCGGCCGGTTCGGGCGCCGCCGGGCGGGCGCGCCGCAGGATGACGTTGACGCGGGCAACCAGCTCGCGCGGGCTGAATGGTTTCGTCACATAGTCGTCGCCGCCCATTTCGAGCCCGAGGATGCGGTCGATCTCCTCGTCGCGCGCAGAGAGGAACAGCACCGGCACATCGGATATGTGCCGCAGCCGCCGGCAGACCTCCAGCCCGTCCATTTCCGGCATGCCGATATCGAGCATGACGAGGTCCGGTGCCCGGCGGCCGATTGCCTGCAAGGCGGCGGCACCGTCGGCCACCC
>NZ_RZQA01001399.1:0-930 GCF_004022915.1 Mesorhizobium sp. M7A.F.Ca.US.006.04.2.1 | reverse complement strand
GTCCATGCTTGCCGGCCAGATCCTGGAGAACCCGATGTTGAAGTCGACGGCGATTTCGGACGCGGGTCTCACCAAGCAGACGCTCTACGAGGTGGAGAAGTCGGCCTTTACCCGTTCCACCTACGACCGTGCACTGGAATCCCTCGATGCGGTCAATGCTGAAATCGCGACGCTGATCCATCGTGCGTGGGGACGGTCATGACGGCGAAGTTTACGGCAGTAAAAACTGGAAATTTTGTCTTTGAAATCAAATCGCTAACCGCGATTGGAGGCGGTTAAATGGCACGCAGGGACATTTTCGGCAGTGTGTTGGGCCCTGCGACGGCAGTGGCTGATGCGAAGGACGTATCCGGGTATGCCGTTCGCGGGGCGTCGCGCTCCATCATGCAATCCTTCGAGGAGCTCTCCAAGAGCTCGGTCGTGGATCTCGATCCGGCATTTGTAGACACCTCCTTCGTTTCGGATCGCCTGGACGAAGACGATGAGGCATATCAGGAGTTGCTTGCGGCCATTCGGGAAAGAGGACAAGATTCTCCGATCCTGGTCAGGCCTCATCCTGAGCTCTCCGGTCGCTTTCAGACCGTCTTCGGGCATCGGCGCGTCAAGGTTGCCCGCCAGCTGGGACGGCCAGTACGCGCGGTCGTCAAGAAGATGGGCGATGAGGATCATGTTATTGCCCAGGGCCAAGAGAACGCCGCAAGGGCCAATTTGTCCTTCATCGAAAGGACCCTGTTTGCCGATCGCATTCTCAAGCGCGGCCACACGCCCGACACGGTGAAGTCGGCTTTGGCGCTCGATGACACGACCTTCTCGAAGATGCGTTCTGTTACCAGCAACATTCCAGAGCCAGTCATTGTGGCCATTGGCGCCGCCAAGACTGTTGGTCGGGACAGATGGTGGCAGCTCGCCAAGCTCATGGAGCATCCGGAT
>NZ_RZQA01001398.1:0-931 GCF_004022915.1 Mesorhizobium sp. M7A.F.Ca.US.006.04.2.1 | reverse complement strand
CGTCAGGATTTGCCCGCGCCTGGCTGTCGCGGGAGCCGTTCTTACCAGCGCAGCGACACCTGCCGGGCCGCTTTCCAGCCCCGATCGTTCCGCGTCCAGTTCGGCGACATCGACACCGTGATCCATTTCCATACTTTCCCGTCCAGGCCGGGCATTGCCCGGCACGGCCATTTTTCCAGTTGTTGTGGGATGCTTATGCCATCCGATCTTTTCGGCAGTTTTTCCGAACTGTTGAATATTGTTTCTGAACTGTGTCTGGGCGGGGTTTTGAGCCTCCCTTGGCGGCTGCGCCCGGCGGCAACGCCGGCGCGCGCGCCAGCGTTTTTCTGGAACCAGCCTTGAGGCCCCGCATTCTATGAGCAGGGACTGAAGGAGCGTGTCGTGAAAGCGGTTTTGGGACTGGTCTGCGGCTTCGTGCTGACCCTTGCGGTCTTCGGCAGCGGACTGGGCTTCGCCGCCTGGCTGCTTGCCGCAAAGCCGCCGCGCCAGGCAACGGCCACCGTCAGCGTGGCGGAGCTGTGGACCAAGAAGGCGCGGCCGGTGAACAAAGCCGGGCAGGGCCTCGAACGCCTGCCGGCCGCCCAGCCGGCGCCGCCCGACATCCCCGCCAAACCGCAGGAAACACCGCCCGACCCGACGGTCACCGGCGCCATCGCGCCCAAGGCGGCGGAATTGCCGTCTCCGCATCTCGCCTGGTGCGCCAGCCGCTATCGCTCCTACCATCCGGACGACAACAGCTATCTTTCCTACAGCGGGCAGCTGCGCCCCTGCATCTCGCCCTATCTCGAAGCCGCCGGTCAGGCCGGCCAGCCGGCCGCCGGCGATGGCGGGGAAAACGGCGCTGGCCTTGGCGTCTACCTTGCCGACGATGACGGCGAAGCGCTTTCGGCCGACCATGTCGATTCCTGCTTCAGCCGTTACCGCTCCTACC
>NZ_RZQA01001397.1:0-936 GCF_004022915.1 Mesorhizobium sp. M7A.F.Ca.US.006.04.2.1 | reverse complement strand
GCCTTGCCATGGAGGCGGCAGCGGCACTGTTTGCGCTGCTCACGCTCGCCATACTGGTGCGCCACGCCATGCACGGTGGCGTCATCGACACGGGTGCCATGACGCTCGCCGAACAGTCGATCTACACCCTGATCGCCATCGGTGCCGGCGCAATCCTGGTCGCTATCGACATGCGCTCGCCAAGCTCGGTGCTGCGCTATGGTTCGATGGCCATCGGCGTAATCTCCGTCGGCTTCATCGTCATCCGGCACTTCGTGGTGCTGAACCCGCTTTTCACAGACGAATCGACCGGCCGTATCCCGGTGTTCAACCTGTTGTTCCTCGCCTATCTCCTGCCGGCGGTCGCCGCCGGGGGACTGGCGCTCTACGCCAGGGACAAGCGGCCAAAATGGTATGCGCAGATGCTGGCCGTGGTGGCTGCCGCGCTTGCCTTCGCCTATGCCACGCTGTCGGTGAGGCGCCTGTTCAAGGGCGAATTCATCGGCCTGTGGAGCGGCCTCGGCCAGTTGGAAACCTACACCTATTCGGCGCTCTGGCTGGTAATTGGCGTTGCGCTGCTCTCAGCTGGCGTCTGGCTGAAATCGCAGGTGCTGCGCATCGCTTCGGCCGCGCTGATCGCGATCGCCGTGCTGAAGGTCTTCATATTCGACATGTCGGAGTTGGAAGGCGTACTCCGGGCGCTATCCTTCATCGGCCTCGGCGCGGTTCTGATCGGTATCGGCCTGTTCTATCAGCGGCTTTTGACACGGGCGGCGAAGGAAAACGGATAAAGGCAAGCAAGAACAATAAGATTTCACCCCGACCGGGAATAAATCGGCCAATGGGCTCGTTATCTCATTGCTTGGGTGACCGGGGCGGGAGACCGCTTCGCGCTGGCCGCTTGCGCCGCGCCCGGAAGGCGCGTTCAATCCAGATCAACAAGGGCGACCTCGAAAC
>NZ_RZQA01001396.1:0-936 GCF_004022915.1 Mesorhizobium sp. M7A.F.Ca.US.006.04.2.1 | reverse complement strand
GTCCCACCCCGTTGATCGGTGGAACCAACACTCAATCGCGCCGTTGTGGCGGCCGGGAGGGTGGTTCATGAGCGAAAGCGCTATTCTGGTCGTCGAAGACGAGCTCTTGATCCTGCTCGACCTTGAAACAGCTTTGCAGGACGCGGGCTTTCTCGTCGTAGGAGTGCCGAGTGCCGAAGCCGCCGTAAAGGCGTTTGATGAGGATCCAAACAAGTTCGCCGGCCTCCTTACGGACATCCGTCTCGGCTCGGGAGAAACTGGGTGGGAAGTAGCCAGGCATGTAAGGCGAAGCAATCCAACCCTACCTGTGGTCTACATCAGCGGCGATGGTGCTATTTCCTGGGGCTCTGAAGGCGTCCCAGACAGCGTGATGATCGTCAAGCCGTTCTTCCCTCCCCAGATCATTACGGCGTTGTCCACACTGCTCAATCAGCAACACCCAACGGCGTCGAACGGCGGCGAACCCTCTCCGTAGAGCGGGCATTTTTTGGTTTATGAGCGGAACCTAAAATCCATCAGCAAGTTCAATAACGTTTTCAGCGCACGCTGTTGAGGGGAGCAAGCATGGTCGGCGCCATTCGCATCGCTGTTGTCGAAGATCATCCACTCTTTCGCGAAGGCGTGATGCGCAGCCTGTCAGAGATCGGAGGCTTCGAGATGGTTGGCGCGGGCGCCACGGCGCAGGATGCCGAACGCCTCGCCTCTACGGTGCGACCCGACATATTGCTGCTCGACATCTCTTTGCCGGGCGGCGGCCTCGCGGCGGTTGAGAGCATCCTCGCCAGCTACCCCACCCAGAAGATTGTCATGTTGACCGTATCGGAGGCCAATGCCGATGTAACTAAGGCTCTGAATGCAGGGGTGCGCGGCTATGTCCTCAAAGGCGTAGGGTCGCGCGGGCTCGCTGACATCCTGCGCAACGTAGCGGCCGGCGAG
>NZ_RZQA01001395.1:0-937 GCF_004022915.1 Mesorhizobium sp. M7A.F.Ca.US.006.04.2.1 | reverse complement strand
GGTGACCGCCGATGGCCGCCTCATCCATGCCGACGCGACCCAGAACCCGGATCTCTTCTGGGCGCTGCGCGGCGGCGGCGGCAATTTCGGCGTGGTGACGAGCTTCGAGTTCAAGCTGCATCCGATCGAGCCGGAGCTGATGTTATGCGGTCCGGCCTATCCCGAAGAGCGCGCCAACGAGATCATTCCACTCTGGCGCGACTTCATGCAGACCGCACCCGATCGCCTGAGCGGCCTGGCGGAATTCTCGACGCTGCCCGACGATCCCTCGATCCCCGAGCATGCAAGGGGCCGGCGCGTCCTGGCGCTCGCGCATGTCTATGACGGACCGGCCGACGAGGGCGAGCGGGTCGTGGCGCCGTTGCGCAGTTTTGGGGAACCGCTCGTCGATTTCAGCGGCCGCATGCCATATCGCACCATCCAGTCGCTCTATGACGGGCTGTTCCCGAAAGGCCGCGACCGCTGCTACTGGAAATCCACCTACCTCTCGCGCCTGGACGACGAGGCCATCGGGGAGATCACGGTACGGATGGCGAAGCGGCCCTCCGAAATGACCTTCGCCTCGATCTGGAAGTTCGGCGGTTTCGTCCAGCGCGTTGCAGCCGATGAGACTGCCTTCGGCGACCGCTCCATGCCCTTCATGCTCAGCCTCGATGCCATTTGGCCAGGCGCTGACGAGGACGATGCGAACATCGGCTGGGTTCGCAGCTTCTGGCAGGAC
Source organism: Mesorhizobium sp. M7A.F.Ca.US.006.04.2.1 (assembly GCF_004022915.1). Taxonomy (NCBI): domain Bacteria; kingdom Pseudomonadati; phylum Pseudomonadota; class Alphaproteobacteria; order Hyphomicrobiales; family Phyllobacteriaceae; genus Mesorhizobium; species Mesorhizobium sp. M7A.F.Ca.US.006.04.2.1. The sequence goes on along the minus strand of NZ_RZQA01001395.1, from coordinate 216 downwards.
GTGCAGCGCTACTCGACCGGGCGCCTCTATCTGAACTTCCCCGGCCATGGCGAAGGAGCGGACCTCGTACGCGACGCCTTGGGAGCTGAAGCCTATGCGAGGCTCGCCAAGATCAAGCACAGATACGATCCGGACAATCTGTTCCGCCTGAACCAGAACATCCTGCCAATGCACTAACGCACAATTCAAGTCGGGCGTACGGTAGCGACTCTCGCC
>NZ_RZQA01001394.1:0-938 GCF_004022915.1 Mesorhizobium sp. M7A.F.Ca.US.006.04.2.1 | reverse complement strand
CCGCCGCGTGATCGGCTCGATCTATTCCTCGCCACGGCCAACCGCATCGGCGCGCCGGTCGGGAATGTCGAAAAGGACTTCTGGGTCTGCTGGACCCTCAACGCGCTTTATCACGAACGGCCGGCAGGAGAACCGCGGCTGCTCTTCAAGGGCGGCACGTCGCTGTCGAAGGGCTACGACCTCATCAAGCGCTTCTCCGAGGATATCGACGTCACCGTGTTCCGCGATGACCTCGAGGAGCCTGCGTCGGTCGAAGAGCTGGAGGCATTGTCGAACAAGAAGCGCCGCGCCAAACTGGACGCGATCCGAGATGCCTGTCGCGCCTATATCACCGGCCCGCTCAATGCGTTCCTCGCCGCCCAGTTGACAGAGGTCACCAAAGGGGCGGGGCGCGTGGAAATCGATGACGCCGATCCCGATCGGCAAACCCTGCTGCTTTGGTATCCCGAAGTGGAGCCGCGCGATGGCGCCTATGTCCGACCGGCGATACGTCTTGAATCCGGCGCAAAATCAGCGCTCGATCCCCATGGGCCTCTTACGATTACTCCCTATGTCGCCGAGGAAGCAGCCGGCGTTGACCTCGCCGTGCCGGACGTCACCACGATCGAGGCGACGCGGACCTTCTGGGATAAGGTGGTGATCGCTCATGGGCTGCGCCGCTGGTATGAGCGGCGTGGTGAACTACGGCAGGAAGGTCAGCGCGTCTCGCGGCATTACTACGATTTGCACTGCCTCATGCAGTCGGAAACCGGGAGAGCGGCGCTCGCCAACCTCGATCTTGGCGCCGATTGCGTGCGTCACGCGCGCATGTTTTTCGATCGGCCGGACTATGATCTTGCCTCGGCAGTGCCGGGGACCTTTGCGATCGAGCCCGCGACCAAGATGGTCGATGCGCTTGCGCGCGACTACGCCAACACGACTGCGATGATCTTCGGCAC
>NZ_RZQA01001393.1:0-938 GCF_004022915.1 Mesorhizobium sp. M7A.F.Ca.US.006.04.2.1 | reverse complement strand
CGCCGAGACGTTCGGCATCTCGACGACACCGATCCGCGAGGCGCTGCAGAGGCTTGTCGCCGAGCGGCTGCTCGAGATGCAGAACAACCGCTCGGTCATCGTGCCGTTGCTGTCCGCGCCTGCCTTCGAGGAGCTGACGCGCATCCGCATCGCCGTCGAGGGACTGGCGGGCGAGATGGCGGCGACCAGGATGAGCGAAAGCGGGCTGGCTGACATCCAGGCGACGCTCGCCGGCATGCAGCGTGCCATTGAGGCCGGCGACGCCAGGGCCTATCTCTCATTGAACGAGGCGTTCCACTTCGCCATCTACCAGCATGCCGGCGCGCCGATCCTTTTGAACATGATCCGCGACCTCTGGGGGCGGGTCGGGCCTTATCTCAAGCTGCTGATGCAGGCCGATCGCTACATCCCGCAGTCCAACGACGCGCATCGCAAGATCGTCGCCGCACTGGAGCAGCGCAGCGGTCCCACTGTGCGGATTTTCATAGAAGAGGACATCGCCGTGGCGGCCGCTGTGCTGTCTGCAAACCTTGACGCTGCCAGGGAGCCGTCGGCCTAGCTCGTCCCGTCCAGCCGGTCGCGCAGCATGCTCCAGCCGAGCAGCATGTTGGGCGCGTGCCGCAGCACGGCGTGGAACGGTATTGGCGCCGGCGGCGCGAAGGGCAGCGGCAGGTCGCGGGCGTCGGTGCCGGCGGCCCAGTCGGCCAGAACCTTGCCCATCGCCGTCGTCATGGCGATGCCGCGCCCGTTGCAGGCGCGACCGGCGATCAGTCCCGGACCGAGGTCGATCAGGTGCGGCAGGAAATCCGGTTCGACCGCTGCCATTCCCGACCAGCTGTAGGCAAGCGGCGGCAGGTCGGGCAGACCGAGATGCCGGCCGAGCCTTCGCCAGATCGTCTGCGGTACGCGCGTATCCGCACCGGCGCCAAGGATATGCA